>DASUWY010000018.1 GCA_036378175.1 Thermoleophilaceae bacterium | reverse complement strand
CGCGGCTCAACCGCCGCTTCCTGTAGAAAGGTTCGGATGCCGCCTGACGAAAGCCTGATCCGCTTCAAGCGGGTCGTGGCTGCAGCGCTCACCGAGCTGGAGAACCGCCGCCAAGAGGTCAACGACCTCAACGTCTTCCCTGTTGCCGACGGCGACACGGGCGACAACATGGCGATGACGATGCGCGCCGTGCTCGACGAGCTCGACCGGATGAACGGCGAGCCGATCGACGTGATCGGCCGGGAGGAGATCGTCCACGCGGTGGCGCGGGCCGCGCTGCTCGGCGCGCGCGGCAACAGCGGCGTGATCCTGTCGCAGATCGTGCGCGGCGCCGCGGCGGAGCTGGCGTCGCGGCCGGGCGAGCTCGTCGACCCGGTGCTCGTGGCCGCCGCACTCGCTCGGGCGGCCGACGCCGCGTACGAGTCCGTGCGCGACCCGGCAGAGGGAACGATGCTCACGGCCATCCGCGCGATGGCGCACCGGGTGGCGCAGGACCTCGCGCACATGGACATCCAGCGGCTCGGGCCCGACGCCGACGCCGCCGCGCAGGATGAGCTGCTCGCCGAGGTGCTCGAGCGGGCGCTCGAGGCGGCCAAGGACGCCGTGCAGAAGGGTCCGGGCCAGCTCGCCGTGCTTCGCGAGGCGGGCGTGGTGGATGCCGGCGCCTACGGGATGACCGTGCTCATGGCGGGCGTGATCGGCTCGCTTCGCGGGCAGGAGCCGCCCGCGATCGCGCACGAGCTCCCCGCGCGGTCGCTCCACCTACCGCAGCACGAGTCGAGCCAGTACCGCTTCTGCACCAACTTCGCCGTCTCCGGCGAGGGTCTCGAGGGGTCCGAGTTCGTCCGCAAGCTCGAGGAGATAGGCGACTCGGTGCTCGTGGTGGGCGACGACAAGACGCTGCGCGTCCACGTCCACACCGATGAGCCGGACTCCGCCGCCGCGCTCTTCGAGGGCGTGGGCGAGGTGTCCCGCTTCGATGTGGCGGACATGCGCGAGCAGATCGCGCAGCGCACCTCCCGGCTCGCCACCACGAACGGCGACGGCGATGGCGCGGCCCCGGCCCGGCGCGCCCGCTGCGGGGTCGTGGCCGTCGCGAGCGGCAACGGCCTGGTGCGCCTGTATGAGGATCTCGGCGCCCACGTGGTGCAGGGCGGGGCCACTCTCAACCCGTCCACCTACGAGCTGCTCGCCGGCATCCACGCCGTGGAGGCCGCCGACGAGGTGCTCGTGCTGCCGAACTCCCCGAACGTGATCCTCGCGGCCGAGCGGGCGGCGGAGCTGTCCGAGCGGCCGGTGCACGTCGTGCCCACGCGTGCCCAGCAGACCGGCCTCGCGGCGCTGCTCGCCTTCGATCCGTCTCGCTCGAGTGAGGAAAACGCCGCAAGCGTGGGCGAGGCCGCGGAGGCGCTGCGCACCGGAGGGATCGCGCAGGCGGCGCGCGACGACGCGCAGGGACGCTTCAAGGAGGGCGACGCGCTCGGCTACGCCGGCGAGGAGCTCGTGGCATGGGGGCACATCGGCGATGTGCTCACACGCACGCTCGCGCGGGTGGCCGAGGGGTGCGAGGTGCTCACCTGCATCGCGGGCGATGGCGCCCCGCTCGAGGCCGCCGACGTGGAGGAGGCGCTGCCGGACGGCGTGGAGCTGGACTGGCAGCAGGGCGATCAGCCCGCCTGGTGGTACCTCCTGGCCGCCGAGTAGCCGGGTAGTTTCACGGCCATACCCACCCGCTTCTCAGACACCGCCGAGCTCACCTTCGAGGAGGCGCTGAGCGCGCCGCTTCGGTCCTTCCCGCGGCCGAGCCGGCTCGCGCAACCCCTCGCCCTCGGCAAGCAGGCGCGCGAGGGGGCGGCCGTGCTCGGGCTCGAAACGGTGGGCGACCTGGTGGAGCACCTCCCGCGCCGGCATGCAGACCGCGGCGAGGTGCGGCCGATCGCGTCGCTCGGGCCCGAGGAGGACGCGACGGTGGAGGTGGAGGTGAGGTCGATAACCACGCGGCCCTCGCGGAACCGCCGCATGCGTCCGCGGGCCGAGGCGCGCGTGGCGGACGAGTCCGGCCCGATGGTGGCGGTGTGGTTCAACCAGCCGTGGGTGGCGGACAAGATCGCGGCCGGCACGCGGCTCCTGCTCCGCGGGCGGATGAAGAAGCGCAATCAGTTCTGGGTGACCGCGTACGAGCCGGTGGAATCCGTTGGCGGCGCCGTGCACACCGTCGGCGTCGTGTCTGTGTATCCGGGCACGAAGGGGCTCGGGTCGGACCGCATCCGCGAGCTCGTCGCCTCCCACCGTGAGGCGGTGCACGACGTGATCGAGCCTCTTCCCGCCTACATGCGGGCTCGCGAGCGGCTCGCCGACCGCCCGGCGGCCCTGGCCGCGCTGCACTTCCCGCGCGAGCAGCACGAGGACGACGAGGACGAGGCCCGGCGGCGGCTCGCCTTCGAGGAGCTGCTCGTGCTCGAGCTCGCCCTCTCCGGCCGCCGTAGCGCGCGGCAGGAGGGCCGTCCGGCGCCCGAGCTGCGCCCGAACGGCGAGCTGGTGAACCCTTGGCGGGCGTCGCTGCCCTTTGAACCCACGCGTGACCAGCGCGAGGCGCTCGAGCAGATCGACGCGGACCTCGCGCGCGCGGAGCCCATGCAGCGCCTGCTGATGGGGGAGGTGGGCTCGGGGAAGACGGTCGTCGCGCTGGCGGCGATGCTGCGCGCCGCCGAGAACGGCGCCCAGGCGGCGCTGATGGCGCCCACCGAGACGCTGGCCGAACAGCACCTGGCCACGCTCGACCGCCTGCTCGGGGGCATGGTCCCGATCGCGCTGCTCACCGGCTCCACGCCGGCGGCGCGCAGGCGCGAGATCCTCGGCCGCCTGTCAAGCGGGGAGCTTCAGCTGATCGTCGGCACCCACGCGCTGATCGAGCCCGCGGTGGAGTTCCGCGAGCTTGCGCTGTGCGTGATCGACGAGCAGCACCGCTTCGGCGTGCGCCAGCGCTCGGCGCTCGACGCGAAGGCGCCTCCGGGGATGGCCGTTCACACGCTCCACCTCACGGCCACCCCGATACCGCGCACGCTCGCGCTCACCCTCTACCGCGATCTCGACTCCACGACGCTTCGCGAGCTGCCCGCGGGCCGCAAGCCGATCGAGACCCACGTGGTGGATGGCGAGCGTGCGCGCAGGCGCGCGTACGAGCGGATCCGCGAGGAGATCGCCAAGGGACGCCAGTGCTATGTGGTCTGCCCGCTCGTGTCCGAGTCCGAGGCGCTGCAGGCGCGCGCGGCCACCGCAGAGGCCGAGCGGCTCGCCGCCACCGAGTTCAAGGATCACCGAGTGCAGCTCATCCACGGCCAGATGCCCGCCAGGCAGAAGGCGGAGGCGATGGCGGCGTTCGTGTCGGGCAACGCTGATGTGCTGGTGGCAACGTCGGTGATCGAGGTGGGAATCGACGTGCCGAACGCCACCGTGATGCTGATAGAGGCGGCGGAGCGGTACGGCCTGAGCCAGCTCCACCAGTTGCGCGGGCGCATCGGCCGCGGCGAGCACGAGTCGCTCTGCATCCTGTTCGGCGATCCGAAGCTGCCGCGCCTCGAGGCGATCGCGTCGGAGTCGGACGGCTTCAAGCTCGCGGAGATCGACCTGGAGCTGCGCAAGGAGGGCGACATCCTCGGAACCCGCCAGCACGGCGAGGCCCTCTTCCGCGTGGCGCGGCTGCCGGAGGACCTACCGTTGCTCGAGCTCGCCACCGACCGCGCGGAGGAGCTGCTGGCGCGCGATCCCGGCCTGTCAGAGCCCGAGCACGTTCTGCTGCGCGAGGCCGTGGTGGCCGCCTTCGGGCCGGAGCACGACCTGATTCCGGCCTGACGGGCTAGCCGATCCCGTCGTCGAAATCGCGCGCGGCGCGCTCCACGTCCACGTAGCTGCGGCTGTGGAACATGCGACCGTCGCGGAAGCGTGAGATGTGGCCCATGCGGTGGTCCACCTCCGTGTCAGTGCCGCGCGGACGGCCGCGGACGTTGCAGAGCGAGAGCACACGGCCGCCTTCCTCGCGCGTTTCGTACACCTCCCAGTCCACCGTCTCCCAGGCGTCCCACCAGGAGCTGAGATAGTCGAGCAGGCGGTCGCGCCCGTGGTGCTCGCGGGTCTGGCCGCCGCGGCCCTCTGCTTCCACGAACACCACCTCCGGGTCGAGCAGGCTGGAGAGGTCGGAGAAGTTGCGGCGGTTGAACGCGTCGTAGACCGCTCTCATCTGAGCCACGTCGTCCATGCTCAGGCGGGTCGCGCGAGGACGGTGTGTGCGACGCCGGGCAGGAGGTAGCCGTCACCTTCGCGGAACGGCTCCGCGCGCTCCTCGATCGCCGCGCGGATCGCGGCGCGCTCCTCTTCCGGTTCGTCGGCGATCGCGGTGGCGATGAAGCCCATCGTCGTTGTGATGCGATCCCACAGCGCCTCGCGGCTCGGCGTCTGGTGGTGGATCTCCACGTCGGCGATCTCCACGGCCGCCAGCGAGGCCTGCGCCAGCGCCGCCTCGAGCTTGTCGCGGCCGGCGAGGGCGAACATGCCTGGTCCATCCGGATCGGGTGGCGGCAGGAGCCCGCGTTCCATCACCACGCCGGCGGGAATGACGACCCAGGGGTTGCGCGCGGGCTCCGCCCACACGGCGAACACCAGGCGGCCGTGTTCGCGGAGGACGCGGCGTGTCTCGCGCAGCGCGGCGTCCCTGTCAGACATCAGCATGTAGCCGAAGCGGCAGATCGCGCCGTCCACGCTCGCATCGTCGAGGTGCATGTCCTCGGCGTCCATCTCGCTGTACTCGACGTTCGTGAGCCCTGCGGCCTCGCCGCGGCGCCTCGCCGCGCCGAGCATCTGCTCCGCGAAGTCGGTGCAGATCACGCGTCCCTCGTCGCCCACGCGGGCAGAGGCGAGCTCCGTCATCTCGCCGGTGCCGCAGGCGATGTCGAGGATCGTCTCGCCCTCGCGCGCCGCCAGGTGGTCGATCAGCCAGTCGCGCACGGGCGCGACCGGTCCGCTCATGCGGTCTCGCTGCTCGTCCCACACGGCCGCCATCGTGTTCCAGTTGTCCCTGCTTGCCTCGCGATATTCGGTGCGGTCCATGCGCCGACTCTAACTGTGAGGATTCGCTGAGTGAGAATCGTCGCCGGAGAGTTCAAGGGCCGCCGCCTGCAGGCGCCGCCGGGCGCGGCCACGCGCCCCACCGCGGATCGCGTCCGCGAGGCGCTGTTCTCGATCCTCGGCCCGCTCGATGGCGAGCGCGTGCTCGACCTGTTCGCCGGCTCCGGAGCACTCGGGATCGAGGCCCTATCCCGTGGCGCAGCCGAGGTCGTATTCGTGGACTCGAGCCCGCGCGCGATCGCGACGATCAGGCGCAACCTCGACGCGATCGGGGTAGACGCACCCGTGTACCGTCGCGACGCGCTCGCCTACCTGCGCGCTGCAAGCGAAGGCCCGTTCGACCTCGTGTTCCTCGACCCGCCATATAGTTCCGCTTCCGAATTGGCCGCTGAGCTGTCCAAGCTGCTGCCGGCGGTGCTCTCACAAGACGCCCTGATCGTGTCCGAGTCCGACAAGCGCAACCCCCTCACGCTCACCCTCCCGCTCGCCGACGAGCGGGCATACGGCGACACCCGCATAGCCATTCACCGTGCCGCCTGATCCAGCAAAGGGAACCGCGGTGTGTCCGGGCTCCTATGACCCGGTCACGCTCGGGCACCTCGACATCATCACCCGCACCGCCCAGGTGTTCGACCAGGTGGTGGTGGGTGTGGTGAACCAGCCGGTGCGCAAGCAGAAGACGATCTTCAGCGCCGAGGAGCGCGTGTCGTTCATCGAGGCGGAAGTCTCGAAACTACCGAATGTGCAGGTAAAAACCTTTGATACGCTCCTCGTCGAATTTGCTCGAGAGAACGGCGCGAACGCGATCGTGAAAGGGCTGCGGGCGATCTCGGACTTCGAGTACGAGTTCGAGATGAATCAGCTCAACCGTAAGATGGCGCCGGAAATCGAGAGCATCTATCTCATGGCGTCACCCCAATACAGCTTTCTAAGCTCGAGCGGGGTGAAAGAACTGGCCATGTTCGGGGGAGACATAGAGGGACTGGTGCCTTCGGCCGTTGCAAAGCGGTTGGAGGAGGAAGTCGGACGCTGACGAATTTGAGGCTGCAATGGACGTCCTGGTACTGATCGACAAGCTCGACGATCTCATCCACAACGCGAAGCCCGTTCCGCTCACGGACCAGGTGCGCGTGGACAAGGAGGAGATCTACGACATCCTCGATCAGATGCGCGCCACGATCCCCGAGGAGATCAAGCAGGCCCGCTGGATCGTCAAGGAGCGCCAGGAGATGCTCGCCGAGGCCAAGCGCGAGGCGGAGCGGATCATCAAGGAGGCGCGCGACGAGCAGACCCGCCTGATCTCGAACGAAGAGGTCGTGAAGCAGGCGGAGCGCCAGGCCGACGAGATCATCGAGGAAGCCCGCGCACGCGAGCGCGAGATCCGTCTCGGCGCCGAGGACTACGCCGACGACATCCTCAACACCCTCGAGGTCAACCTCACGAAGTTCACCGCCGCGGTGCAGCGCGGCCGCGACCGCCTCGCCGGCCGCGAAGAGGCTGAAGTCCGCTAAATCGCCGCATCTCCCCGTCGCTAACTTTCGTAGCGATGGCTCAGCGCACCGACATCTTCGACCTCGGACGCCTCACGCTGCACTCAGGCGAGGGCCGGCGGATCGACACGCACGTGACTGTGGATCCGCTCTCGTTCGGCGGCCAGACCTACGAGAACCCAGCCCACGACGTCCCGGTGCGGCTGGACGTCTCCCGCACGATGGGCGGCTACGCGCTGCGCCTGCGCTTCGCGGTCCATCTCGACGGACCGTGCATGCGCTGCCTCGAGCCCGCCGATCAGACGATCGAGGTGGACGCCCGCGAGGTGGACCAGCCCGATAGCGGCGACGACGACGAGCTCACCTCGCCCTACGTCGACCGCGACGAGCTCGACCTTCGCTCATGGGCGCGCGACGCGCTCGCCCTGGCCCTACCGACGCAGATCGTGTGCACGGAGGACTGCAAAGGCCTCTGCCCGGTGTGCGGGGAGAACCTCAACACAGCGGCGTCCGACCACGCGCACGAGACGGCGCCGGACCCCCGCTGGGCGAAGCTCAGCGAATTGAAGTTCGAGTAGTGATGCCCCGCGGGTCAGTCCTAGCGAGCGAAAACCGAGGGTGCCAAGGACGCAGGGAGACCAGCTTGCGATCGCAAGCGGCCGACCGAGGACGCAGGCAACCGAAGGTTTGCAGCCGCTAGACTCCCGCGCCGGATGGCAGTTCCCAAGCAAAAGCAGTCGCACGCGCGCACCAACAAGCGGCGGTCTCAGCACAAGATCGAGGCGCCGCGGCTCTCGACGTGCCCGCAGTGCCACTCACCTCGCCTGCCGCACCGGGTCTGCTCGGTGTGCGGCCACTACGGCGGCCGCGAAGTCAAGCCGCCGCAGGGCTAGTCACCATTCCCCAGCGATGATCGCGCTCGACGCGAACGGCGCCGATCACGGACCGGCGACCGTGGCGGAGGGTGGACGCCTGTCCGGCTCGGAGGTCACCCTCTTCGGTCCCGCCGCCGAGCTCGCCGGCTTCGACCGCGTGGTGGACGCTCCCGTGTCCATCGGAAACGACGAGGAGCCGGTGCGGGCGGTACGTTCAAAGCCGGAGTCCTCGATCGCGCAGGCGATGCGGGCTGTGGCCGCGGGCCAGGCGGACGCGGTGGTGTCCGCCGGGCCGACCGGGGCCGCGCTCGCCGCCGCGATCGTCCACCTCAGGCGCCTCCGCGGCGTTCATCGGCCGGGTATCGCGGTGATGCTGCCGGTGCCGGGGTCGCCCACGCTGATGGTGGACGTGGGGGCGAACGTGGAGGTGCGCCCTGAGCACCTCGTGCAGTTCGCCTACATGGGGTCGGCGTTCATGGAGGCGGTGCACGGCGTCGAGCGCCCGCGCGTGGGGCTTCTCTCGATCGGCGAGGAGGCGAAGAAGGGAACGCCGGACGTGGTGGAGGCGCACGAGCGCCTCGCGGCAGCGCAGGCCAGCTCGATCAACTTCATCGGGAACGTGGAGGGGACGGACGTGACGGCCGGCGTGGCCGACGTGATCGTCACGGACGGCTTCACCGGCAACGTCGCGCTGAAGCTGATGGAGGGAACCGCGAGGACGGTGGTGGGAGCGGTGCGCGACGCGGTGGGCTCGAGCCCGGTCTCGATGCTCGGAGGGCTCTTGATCCGCGGCGCTGTGGGCGGCCTGCGCCGCGAGCTCGACCCGAACACCACGGGCGGAGCGATCCTCCTCGGCGTCCGCGGCATCGTCGTGATCGCGCACGGCGGATCGAGCGAGAAGGGGATAGCCAACGCCGTGCGGGTGGCGCAAACGGCGGTGGACGAGCGGATGATCGAGCGAACCGCGGCAGCACTGGAGCGGGGCGGCGCCTTGCGATCCGCACCCACTGCTACGGTCGCCCCCATCGATGAATAGAGACGACGTTCTCCAGCTCGTCCGCGAGCATCTCTCGAAGGAGCTCGAGGTGGACATCGACCGCATTCAGGAGGGCACCCGCTTCAGGGAGGACCTCGAGGCGGACTCGCTCGACCTCGTGGAGCTCACCATGGAGCTGGAGGACACGTACGGCATCCGCATCCCCGACGAGGAGGCGGTGAAGATCAAGACGGTCGGCCAGGCCGCCGACTTCGTTGCCGCCCACGCTCCGCAAACGTCCTCGTAGAACTCTGGAAACGCTCAGCTCCTTACTCGACGAGCTCCCAGCCGACCTTGCACAACAGGCCTTCACGCATTCGAGCTGGGTGGACCAGCGCTGGGAGTCCTACGAGCGTCTGGCCTTCCTGGGGGACGTGGTCCTGAGCCTGTCGGTGTCGAGCGACCTGTACCCGCGCTTTCCCCGCTACGGGGCGGGCCGGCTCACGAAGCTGCGCGCGCAGGCGGTGTCGCGGCAGGCGTGCGCGCAGGTGGCGCGCGACCTGAACGTGCCCGAGCGGCTGCGGGAGCACGCGCCGGAGGGCACGGGTAAGAGCGCCGAGATGCTGATCGAGAGCGATCGCATTCTGGCCTCGATCTGCGAGGCGATCATCGGCGCGGCATACCTGGCCTTCGGGTACGAGCGCGTGGCGCCCGCGGTGGTGGATGCGTTCGCCGAGCAGGTCGACGAGGCGCTCGAGCATCCGGTGGACTTCAAGTCGGTGCTTCAGGAGCGGCTGGCGCGCCGGGCGGAGGTCGTGAACTACCGCATCGAGTCCGAGCAGGGCCCGCCGCACGACCGCTCGTTCGTGGCCGTCGCCGAGGTAAGCGGGGAGGAGATTGGCCGTGGCGAGGGAAGGACGAAGAAGAGCGCGGAGCAGGAAGCCGCCCTGCGTGCGCTCGATCGTCTGGAGGAGTCGGCCTAAGCATGCATCTGCGCTCGATCTCCCTGAAGGGCTTCAAGTCCTTCCCCGACCGCACGAAGCTCGACTTCGCGCCGGGCGTTTCCGTGATCGTGGGGCCCAACGGCTCCGGCAAGTCGAACATCACGGATGCCGTGCTGTGGGCACTGGGCGAGCAGTCGCCGCTCGCGGTGCGCGGGCAGACCATGCAGGACGTGATCTTCGCCGGCGGGCACGGGCTGCCGTCGCGCAGCGCGGCCGAGGTCGAGGTGGTGCTCGACAACGCCGACGGCTCGTTCGGTTCCGACTTCACGGAGGTCTCGATCGTTCGGCGGCTCGACCGCTCGGGCGAGGGTGAGTACCGCCTGAATGGGGCGCGCTGCCGGCTGGTGGATGTGCTCGAGGTGCTGTCCGACACGGGGCTCGGGAAGGAGATGCACTCGGTCGTGTCCCAGGGCCGTGTCGAGGCGATCATCCACTCCAAGCCACGGGACCGGCGGCTCTTGATCGAGGAGGCGGCCGGGCTCGGCAAGCACCGCAAGCGCAGGCGGCGCGCGCAGCTCAAGCTCGAGCGCACGCAGGACAACCTCGACCGCGCCCTGGACGTTGAGCGCGAGGCGCGTTCGCGGCTGCGGCCTTTGAAGCGGCAGGCTGAGGCCGCCGAGCTGCACGAGAGGCTCGAGCGGCAGTCGCTGGAGGCACGGCTCGAGCTCGCGCGCGACGACGTGCGGGCCGTCGCCGGCGAGCTCGGCGAGGCCGAGCGCGTGGCTACCGCCGCCGCGGCTGAACGCGCGGAGGCAGAACGGCTGCTGGCGGAGGTGGCCGGGCGGCGCGAGGCCGCCGAGGAGGCGTTCGCGGAGCACTCCCGGGCGCGTGAGGCCCTGTCGGGCCGTGTGTTCGGCGCCCGCTCGGCGGCTGAGCGGATCTCGCTGCGGCTCGAGCGCGCGCGCGACGCCGGGCAGAGCGCGCGTGAGGACGCGGAGCGGCGGCGGCGCGAGCTCGAGCTGATCGAGGAGGCGCAGAGCGCGGACGCCGAGGCCTCTTCGGGCCACTCCACGGCAGACCGGATCTCGGAGATCGAGGCGGAGCTCGTCGGGTTGGAGGCTCAGCGGGAAGCGGGACTCGAGGCGGAGCTCGAGGAGCTGCGCGCGGAACAGGCGCGCGCAGAGGCGCGGAGGGACGAGCTTGCGGTCGCGCTGGAGGCGCGGCGTGCGGCGCTCGAAGCGGCCGAGCGGGCGGCGGACGAGGCGCGCGCCCGGCAGCGCGAGGCCGAGCGCGGCGTGGAGTCTGCCCGCCAGGACGCCGCGCGGATCGGGGCTGAGCTCGCGGCTGTGAATCACTTCCTTCGCGCGGCGGGCGGGGCGCCGGCGGGCGCTCGTTCGCTCGCCGAGGACGTTGGGGCGGACGAGGGCTACGAGCTCGCTGTGGCCGCCGCTCTCGGCTCGTTGCTGCGCGCCGGCGTGGTGGCCGATCTGCGCGAGGGGCACACGCTGCTCGACGCCGCGGGTGCGGTGGGCGGCAGCGCGCTGCTGCCCACGAGCGGCGCCTCGGACGCTTCTGCCGAGCCACCCGTCTCCGGCGCAGAGCGCCTGCTCGACCATGTCCGTCCGGCGGAGTCCGTGGCCGCGCATGTAGGGCGGGTGCTCGCGGACGCGTGGGTGGTCCAGACGCTCGACAACGTGCCGGACTCGTTCCGCGGGATCGCCGTCACCCTGTCGGGCCGCGTGCTGTTCGGCTCTACCGGAGAGCTGCGGCAGGCTCCCGCCGGCGGCGAGGAGCGCGTGCTCGAGCAACTCGGGCGGCGCGAGCGGCTGGCGGCGGCATCAGCGGAGGCAGTGCGGGGCGAGCAGGCGGCACAGGCCGCGGTCGAGCATGCCGGCGCTGCGGTTTCGGAGGCAGACGGCGCGCGGGCCGAGGCGGAGTCGGCCGTGCGCGCGGCGGCGCGGGAGCTCGACGAGGCCGCGGAGGCGGTGCGCCGCCTCGAGCGCCAGGCGCAGCTGCGCCGCGAGGCCCCCGCGGAGGGCGCGCTGGCGGTGCGGCACGCGGAGCTCACGGCGGAGCTGCGGGCCGAGCGCCGGCTCGCCGAGCAGATCGAGCGGGAGCGCGCGGAGCGCCGCAGCCGTGCGCAGCTCCTGCGGGCGGCGATCGAGCGCCAGGACGCGGTGGCAGCGGCGGCGGAGCGCGTGGCGGCGGCTCTCGAGCGAGCAGAGGCGGCGGTGGCGCAGCGGCGCGACCAGCTCGCCGCCGAGCTCGAGGCCGATGAGGCTCTTGGCGAGAGCACGGCGGCGGAGCTGCGGGCGTGTGCGCAGCAGGAGGCGTCGCTGCAGGAGCGGCTGCGGAAGGCCTCGGAGGCTGTCACCTCGGCGGAGGTGCGCGCGCAGCAGGTGCGCGACCGCGCGGCCGAGCACAGCGCCGAGCTCGAGCGGCTGGCCTCGCGCCTCGGGTTCGAGCCCGCGCCGGCGGAGGAGCCGCTCGATGAGGAGGCGCGGGCGGACCTCACGGCCCGCGTCGAGCGCCTCGCACGGCGCCGGGAGCAGCTCGGCCCGGTCAATCCCCTGGCGAAGCAGGAATACGAAGAGGCCGTGGCGCACGTCGAGGAGCTCGAGACCCAGCGGCGAGACCTGGAGGCGGCACTCGCGGAGCTGCAGGGTCTGATCCGCGATACCGACCGTCGCATCCGCGAGAGCTTCGAGGAGACGTTTGAGGCGGCCGCGAAGAACTTCGAGGAAGTGGTGCAGCATCTCTTCCCCGGTGGTCGGGGCAGGCTTCGCCTCGTGCATCCGGAGGGCCCGCGGCCGGTGATCGGTGGAGAGCAGCCGGAGGACGAAGCCTCCGCCGCTCCCGGCGAGAACACCGCCGAGACGCCGGAGCCCGAGGACGAACTGGCGGCCGATGGGCCGGGCGTCGAGGTGGAGGTCACGCCGGCCGGCAAGTCGATGAAGCGGCTATCGCTCCTATCGGGCGGCGAGAAGTCGCTAGTCGCGCTCGCGTTCCTGTTCGCCGTGTTCCTCGCGCGGCCCTGCCCCTTCTACATCCTCGACGAGGTGGAGGCCGCGCTCGACGACCTCAACATCGATCGCTTCCTCCAGCTCATCGGCCGCTTCTCCGACCGCGCGCAGTTCATCGTCGTCACGCACCAGAAGCGCACGATGGACGCCGCCGACGCTCTCTACGGCGTGAGCATGGGTGGCGACGGCGTATCGAAGGTCATCTCCCGAAAGCTCCCCAAGGGCGCCGGCCTCACCGAGGCCACGGACAGCACGGGCGATGCAGCAGCCGAAGCGGCGTAGCGCGGAACTCGCGCCGGGTCCTCCGTCCTCCGTCCTCCGCGCCTATCCTCAGCTCGCCCATGCCCCACACCTGGCACGAGCTCTTCATCACCGGCGATGCCGCGCCGGTGTCGACCGACGAACAGCCGGAGGAACGGCGCGGCTTCTTCCGTCGCCTGCGCGAGAACCTCTCGAAGACTCGCGAGGCTCTCGGCGCGGAGCTGCAGGCGAGCGTGTTCCAGACGCTGGACGACGAGGCGTGGGAACGCCTCGAGGAAACGCTGATCTACGCGGATGTGGGCGCAACCACCACGGCGAAGATCGTCGAGCGCCTCGAGACGGAGGCCAGCTCGGGCGACCTCTCGGGGGGTGAGGAGCTCACCCGCCGGCTCACCGAGATCATGGCCGAGGTGGCGCGACCTGCCGAGATGACGATCGACCTTCGCCCGCATCCCACGGTGATCCTCATGGTCGGCGTGAACGGCACCGGCAAGACCACCACGATCGGGAAGATCGCCTGGCATCTGCAACGTGAGCTCGGCAAGTCGGTGCTCCTGGCGGCGGGCGACACCTACCGCGCGGCTGCCGTGGAGCAGCTCGTGGAGTGGTCCGAACGCGCCGGCTGCGACATCGTCCGGGCGGCCCAGGGCTCCGATCCCGGGGCAGTGGCCTTCGACAGCATCGAGGCCGCGAAGGCGCGCGGCCACGACGTGGTGATCGTGGACACGGCGGGCCGGCTCCACACGCAGCACCACCTCATGGACGAGCTGGCGAAGGTGCGGCGCGTCATCCAGAAGCAGATCCCGGACGCACCACACGAGACCCTGCTCACCATCGACGCCACCACTGGCCAGAACGGGCTGCGTCAGGCGATGCTCTTCCGCGAGGCGGTCGACGTGAGCGGCATCGTCCTCACGAAGCTCGACGGCACCGCGAAGGGCGGCATCGCGCTGGCCATCGCGCAGGAACTCGGCGTGCCGGTGAAGCTGATCGGCATCGGCGAGAGCCTCGAGGACCTGCGCCCGTTCGACCCTGACGACTTCGCCCGCGCCATCATCGGCACCTGACGCGCC
This sequence comes from Thermoleophilaceae bacterium, assembly GCA_036378175.1. Taxonomy (GTDB): domain Bacteria; phylum Actinomycetota; class Thermoleophilia; order Solirubrobacterales; family Thermoleophilaceae; genus JAICJR01. Next base: position 76,925 of record DASUWY010000018.1, on the reverse strand, counting down.
GCTCCGCCCACCCTGTAGGTTCACGGGCATGGGCGACCCCCACTACCGCGACGCCACCCGCGTCGTTCGCGCCGGACTGCCGGAAGCCGATCAGGGCGCACCGTTCCTGCCGGGGCCCACGTTCGCCGCGCCCTACCACCTGAGCGGCCCGCCGGAATCGTCGGAGTACGTTTATGGCCGCTACGGCAACCCCACGCTCACGCGCTACGAGGCGGCCGTCGGTGAGCTGGAGGGCGGGACGGCCGTTGTGTTTCCCTCGGGCATGGCGGCGGTGGCGGCCGTCCTGCTGCCGCGGCTGCGGCCGGGCGATGTGCTGGTGGCGCCGGCCGATTGCTACATGGGCGTCCGCTCGCTGGCCAGCTCTCATCTGGCCGAGCGCGGAGTGGAGGTGCGGCTCGTGCCCACCGCGGATCCCGGCTTCGCCGACGCCATCGATGGCGCAGCGTTCGTCTGGCTCGAGACACCGTCGAACCCGGGACTCGACGTCTGCGACCTCCGTCTGCTGATCGACCGCGCCCACGGACAGGGAGCGCCCGTTGCCGTGGACAACACGTTCGCCACACCGCTCGGTCAGCGCCCGCTCGATTTCGGCGCGGACTTCTCTGTCGCGAGCGCGTCGAAGTACCTGAGCGGCCACGCCGACCTGATCCTGGGCTACGCGGCGGCACGCGACGCCGCGGAGGCCGAGGCCCTTGTGGACTGGCGGATACACGCGGGATCGGTGGCCGCGCCCTTCGAGGTGTGGCTCGCGCACCGCTCGCTGGCCACCCTCGACGTTCGCCTGGAGCGAGCGTGCTCCACCGCGCAGGCGCTGGCCGAGCGGCTGGCCGAGCGTGACGACCTTGAAGGTGTGCGCTACCCGGGCCTTCCCTCCGATCCAGCACACGAGCTCGCCAGCAGGCAGATGACCCGCTTCGGCACGATCGTCTGCTTCACGCTTCCAAGCAGGGAGCAGGCGGAGCGCTTCCTGTCGGAGTGCCGGCTCGTGGACGAGGCGACGAGCTTCGGTGGCGTCCATAGCTCTGCGGAGCGCCGCGGCCGCTGGGGCGGTGACGCGGTGGCGGATGGATTCATCCGCATGAACGTCGGCTGTGAGCACCCCGACGACCTGATCGCCGACGTGGAACAGGCGCTCGCGGCGGCCGCCTCCCGCTAGCCTCAGCAGAGCATGTTCGACACGCTCTCAGAACGCCTCCAGTCGGCTCTGTCAGAGGTCCGCTCGCACGGAAAGCTCACCGAGGACGACATCAACAAGGCGATGCGCCAGATTCGGCTGGCGCTGCTCGAGGCGGACGTGAACTTCCAGGTGGTCAAGCGCTTCACCGCGGCGGTGAAGGAGCGTGCCCTCGGCGCCGACGTGCTCGAATCGCTCAACCCCGGCCAGCAGGTCGTGAAGATCGTCGACGAGGAGCTCACCGATCTGATGGGCGGCGCGGGTCGGGACCTCGTGTTCGCGCCGTCGCGGCCCACAGTGATCCTGATGGCGGGCCTCCAGGGGTCAGGCAAGACCACGGCCTGCGGAAAGCTCGCCCGGCACCTGCGTGAGGAGCACAAGATGGACGTGGCGCTCGCAGCATGCGACGTCTACCGCCCGGCCGCCGTCGACCAGCTCGTGAAGGTCGGCGAGCAGGCGGGCGCGACCGTCTATGAGCAGGGCACGGACCGCGACCCGGTCGACATCGCGGAGTGGGCGCTCGGGCGCGCGAAGTCGGAGGGCCGCGACGTCCTCATCGTCGACACCTCCGGGCGCCTCCACATCGACGAGGACCTGATGAAGGAGCTCGCTCAGATCAAGAAGCGGACGAAGCCGCACGACGTGCTGCTGGTGGTCGACGCCATGACCGGCCAGGACGCCGTGAACGTGGCGGAACAGTTCGCCGAAACCGCGAACTTCGACGGGGTCGTGATGACCAAGCTCGACGGCGACGCTCGCGGCGGCGCCGCGCTGTCCGTCAAGGCGGTCACCGGCAAGCCGATCCTGTACGCGTCCACGGGCGAGAAGCTCGACGCCTTTGAGCGCTTCCACCCGGACCGCATGGCGCAGCGGATCCTGGGCATGGGCGATGTGATGACGCTCGTCGAGAAGGCGGAGCGCGAGTTCGATGAGAAGAAGGCGGAGGAGCTCGAGCGCAAGATCCGGCGCCAGGAGTTCACGTTCGACGACTTCCTCGACCAGTTGCACCAGGTCCGCCGGATGGGGCCGGTCAGCGGTCTCCTGAAGATGATTCCCGGCCTGGGCAGTCAGCTGAGCGGACTCAAGATCGACGACCGTGAGCTCGACCGCGTGCAGGCCATCATCACGTCGATGACGCCTGAGGAGCGAGCGAACCCGTCGCTCCTGAACGGGTCGCGACGGCGCCGCATCGCGCTGGGCTCAGGTACCAACGTGAGCGCGGTGAATCAGCTCGTCAAGCAGTTCGGTCAGATGCAGAAGATGATGAAGGCGCTGTCCCAGGGGAAGATGCCTTCGCTGTCGCAGCTCGCGCGGGGCCGCTAACGTTCTGCGCCGCGTTTCCATCTAGAGAGGTGAACTAAGACTTGGCAGTACGTGTAAGGCTGACCCGCGTCGGAGGACGCAAGAACCCGATCTGGCGGGTCGTCGTAGCCGACCAGCGCTCGCCGCGCGACGGTCGCGTCATCGAGACCATCGGTCGCTACAACGCGCAGGTGGAGCCGTCGGAGATCGTCCTCGATCAGGAGCGGCTCGAGCACTGGCTCGCCCGCGGCGCCCAGCCCACGAACACCGTGAAGAAGCTCATGCGCGCCAAGGGCCTGTCCCCGGCGGGCACGAGCGGCAGCTCGAGCTAGCCGGCTTCGCGATGCAGGATCTCGTCGAGTACCTCGCCCGGTCGCTCGTCGACAAGCCCGAGGAAGTCTCGGTCGAGTGCTACGACGAGGACGATGGCAGCGTGGTCTTCGAGCTGTCGGTCGCCGAGGACGACGTGGGCAAGATCATCGGCCGTGGCGGCAGAACGGTGAACGCGCTGAGGTGCGTCCTACGCGCCTGCGCAGCGAAGCAGGGGGGCAGGCTGCTCCTCGACGTGGTGGATTGAGCGGCACCGAGCGGTTCGTCCCGATTGGCAGGGTCGGCAAGGCCCATGGCCTCGATGGCAGCTTCTACGTCGCCCGCGCCTCGCACCCCCTTCCCAAGGGCATGACCGTGACCGTGGCGGGTCGTCCCGCCCGGATCGAACGCCGTGGCGGCACCGACGACCGGCCGCTGGTCCGGCTGAGCGGTGTGGAGGACCGCGATAGTGCGGCGGCCCTCACGGGCGAGACGCTGCTCGCGGACGTTGCCGATGCGCCCCTCGACGCGGACGAGTACCTCATCGCAGACCTCCTCGGGTGCGAAGTCCCAGGGGTGGGCGAGGTCACGCGCGTGGTGGAGGCTCCCTCATGCGACGTGCTGGAGGTCGGTCCCAACGGAACGCTGATTCCGTTCATCTCGGATGCCATCCAGCGGGTGGATCTGGAGGCTCGCCGGATCGACGTGGACCGCGCCTTCCTCGGTCTCGATGGACAGGAAGCTCCCTGAAGATCGACGTCTTCACCCTCTTCCCGCAGTGGTTCGACTGGTTCCGGGACCAGCGCCATGTGAAGAACGCGCTGGCGCTGGGCCACGAGCTCGAAACCGTCGACATCCGCGCAACCACACCGCTCACCGCCGGCCAGGTCGACGACACCCCCTACGGCGGTGGCGCGGGGATGGTCATCCGTGTGGACGTGGTCGAGGCCGCGTTGCGGAACCGCTATGGCGGCGATCCACTGACTCTGCGCGAGCGGAGAAGGGTGATTGCCCTCGCACCCGGTGGCCGTCAGTTCGACGAAACATTCGCGAACGATCTCGCGGGCGAGCCGGAGATCACGCTCCTGTGCGGTCGCTACGAGGGGTTCGACGAGCGGGTGCATGAGCACCTGGCGTCCGACGTTCTGTCGATAGGGCCGTACGTGCTGTCCGGCGGCGAACTCGCCGCGATGGTGGTCTGCGATGCGGTTGTCCGGAAGCTTCCGGGCGCACTCGGTCACGAGGAAAGCGCTCTCGAGGAATCGTTCAGCGCTGCGCTCGAGGGCGCTCCCGAATACCCGCACTACACTCGTCCGGCTGATTGGCACGGGCACCTCGTGCCGGAAGTGCTCACCTCGGGCGACCACGGCAGGGTCCGTGAGTGGCGCCTCGAACAGAGCCGCCGGCGCATGGGCTCCGCCTGAAGCAGCAAACACCGGAAGGTATCTCCGCCTTCGATACCATTGACCGACACGCGTCAAGCCTGGGCGCCGCCCATGCTCTGGCGCACTTCTTTTGTCATGAGCAACGTGATCGAAACCCTCGAGCGAACCCAACTGAGGCGCGTCCCGCAGTTCCAGGCGGGCGATCGCGTGAAGGTGCACTTCCAGGTCGTCGAAGGGACGCGCCGCCGCACGCAGGTGTTCGAGGGCGTGGTCCTCAAGCGTCAGGGGACCGGCGCACGCGAGACGTTCACCGTCCGCAAGCAGTCCTTCGGGGTCGGCGTGGAGCGTACGTTCCCACTCCATTCGCCCAAGATCGAGCGGATCGAGGTGGCGAGCCGCGGCGACGTTCGCCGGGCGAAGCTCTACTACCTGCGCGGCCGCGTCGGCCGCCGAGCGAGAGTTCGCGAGCGCCAGTACACCGGCCCGGAGCCCCCGGAGGTCATTCCGCAGGCATTCGATGAACAGGGTGCTCAGGTGGATGCCGACGTGCTGACGCCTGAGGAGGCGGGGACGGCCGAAGAGGCCGAAGCCACGGCTGGGACGGAGGTCGCCGCGGAGACCCAGACGGAAGCTCCCACAGCAGACGGCGACAGCACGGAAGTGACAGAGGAACCTGCAGCGGAAGAGGCTCCGGCAGAGACGACTGCCGAAACAGGCGACGACACCGCGGACGCACCAGGCGAAGAGCCCACGGCAGAGGACAGCGCAGCCGAGGAGTCTTGATGCCCTGGGCGTCTCGCTAGCCGCCCGGTGGCGACGAGCAAGCAGAAGAAGAGCGCGTCGGGCTCGATCATCGAGTTCGTCACGATCATCGCCGTCGCGCTCGGTCTCGCGCTTGGCATCCAGGCCTTCATCGTCAAGCCCTACCGGATCCCCAGCGGCTCCATGGAGCCGACTCTCGACATCGGCCAGCGAGTCCTCGTCGACCGCGTCTCGAAGCACTTCACAAGCTTCCACCGGGGTGACATAGTGGTTTTCAAGCCACCCGCCGGGGCAGATTCGGAGGTGCAGTGCGGTGATCCGAACAAGCCTCCTGACGAGCCGTGTCCGAAGCCGACCCCTCAGAAGTCCGACACGAACTTCATCAAGCGGATCATCGGGCTTCCAGGCGATCGCCTGAAGGTGATCCGCAGCCACGCCTACATCAACGGGAAAGAGCTCAACGAGCCCTACATTCGCCCTGACGCGAGCTGTCCCATCTGCAACCAACCCCGCGAGATCACGATTCCGCCGGGGCACTTTTTTATGATGGGCGACAACCGTGGGGAAAGCGACGATAGCCGCGACTGGGGACCAGTCCCCAAGGCATGGATCATCGGGAAGGCCTTCTTCACGTACTGGCCGCCGCACCGCATCGGCACGCTCTAAGTCCGCCATGAGCGGCCGCCGGCTATTCGCCTTCGACCGCTCGTTCGAGCGGCGGTTCATCGCCGGCGCCGACGAAGCGGGACGGGGATCCCTGGCGGGGCCCCTCGTCGCCGCCGCGGTGCTGTTCGACCTCGAGCGGCTAACGCTGGCCGATCGGCGCGCCCTGTCGAAGCTCAACGACTCCAAACAGCACACCGAGGAGGGACGTGAGGAGCTGTACCCCTTGGTCTTCAGGGCCGCCGCCCGCGCCGTCATCGTGTCTCGTTGCCCGCGCGGCATCGACTCACGCGGCCTTCACGTCACGAATCTCGAGGCGTTGCGGGCCGCTCTTCTTGGGGTTGCCTGCGAGGGCGCTCTCTGCCTCGTTGACGGCTTCGCGGTTCCGCCCTTCGGCTACGAACAGCGCGCGGTGGTAGGCGGCGACTCCACGAGCGCGGCCATCGCAGCCGCCTCTGTGCTCGCGAAGGTCACACGCGACCGCTACATGCGCCGCGCCGCCGAGCGTCACCCGAGCTGGGACTTCGACACGAACGTGGGCTATTCCACCCCGGAGCACCGCGCGGCGATTGCCGAGCACGGTGTCTCGCCGCTCCACAGGCTCTCGTTCGCGTCGATCGCCTATCAGCAGCTCGCGCTCGGCAGCTAGCTTCAAAACGCGTCCTCCAGATGGTCGAGCGAGACCAGACGGCCGCTGCGCGTCATCAGGATCCCGATCGCGTCGAAACGCAGCCCCGGCCGGCTCGGGCGACCCGCGGCGCTGGGGCTGACCAGCCATTCGCGCGCCATCGCCCGTACCTGGGCGCGCTTACGCGGGCCGATCGCATCCAGTGGACCGGCCGGACCCCGCCTCGTCCCGGCGATTCTCGTCTTGACCTCGCAGAAGACGAGACAGCGAGAATCGGCCGCGACCACGTCTAGCTCCCCATAGCGGGTTCTGAAGTTGGTCGCGAGGATCTGGTAGCCGGCGCGCGCCAGGTGCTTGCGTGCGATCTGCTCACCGAGCTCTCCGAGGGCGCGTCGTGAGTCGAGCGAAGTTGGCATGCACCGACCGTACGGATGCGTGTGTGACGGGACCACGCGGGAGCGCGACAATTTCGCGACAAGTCTGTGACAAAGCCGTTACGTGGGGCGGTGCCGCTACTGCGTAACGTGATCGTCGCAATCACGTCGCAGAGTTGTTACTCAACTCACAGCGCTGTTACGAGCGGCCACGTAGGTTCGCCGTGTGCTCGCAAGCATCGCCACCTTCGCCCTCGAGGGCGTCGACAGCCGGGAGGTCACCGTCGAGGTCGACGTCCGTCCCGGGCTGCCCGTCTTCACAGTCGTTGGACTTCCCGACGCCGCGGTACGAGAGGCGCGGGAGCGCGTGCGGGCCGCGGTTCTCAACTCTGGCCTCGAATTTCCACTGCAGCGGCTCACGGCGAATCTCGCGCCCGCGCACGTAAAGAAGGCCGGACCGAGTTTCGACCTGGCTCTCGCCGTCGCACTGCTCGCGGCTAGCCGCCAGCTTCCGCCCGAGCGACTCGAGTCGTGCGCCGTCTGCGGCGAGCTCTCGCTGGGTGGCGAGCTACGCGCTGTGCACGGCGCCGTAGCGGTGGCATTCGGCGCGCGAGAGGCCGGTTACCGTCGGCTGATCGTCCCGTCCGAGAACGCGGCGGAGGCCGCACTGGTCGACGGGATCGAAGTGCTTGGCGCGCCGAGCTTGCGGCGTCTCGTGGACCTGGTCGCGGGTCGGTGGAGTCCGCCCGCTCCCGCCGCGAGGACGCAGCAGGATCGCTCGCGCGAGATACGTCCCGACCTCGACGAGGTGCAGGGCCAGGCAGATGCGCGCCGCGCGCTCGAGATCGCCGCCGCCGGCGGCCACAACCTGCTCATGATCGGGCCGCCGGGCGCTGGCAAGACGATGCTCGCGCGCCGGCTGCCAGGCATTCTGCCGCCGCCGAGCTTCGATGAGGCGCTCGAGATCACGCGCGTCCACAGCGTGGCCGGGATCAGCGACGGGACGCTCGCGCAGGAACGGCCGTTTCGGGCGCCACACCACACGATCTCCCCATCAGGCCTCGTCGGAGGCGGGAGCACCCCTCGCCCCGGCGAGATAACGCTCGCGCACCGAGGTGTCCTGTTTCTCGACGAGCTGGCGGAGTTCTCGCGTCCGTCGCTCGAGGCCCTTCGGCAGCCGCTCGAGGAAGGGGTGGTGAAGGTCACCCGCGGTCAGCGGTCGCTGGTCTTCCCCGCTGCAACGATGCTGATCGGGGCATGCAACAGCTGCCCGTGCGCGCGGCCACCGGTCGAATGTACGTGCCGTCCGCGGGATCGCTTTCGCTACCACCAGCGGCTGAGCGCGCCGCTCATCGACCGAATAGACCTGGTCTGCCAGCTCGACGCGTCGCCGCAGCTGCAGGCAGCCACCGGGCGTCCGGAGAGCTCGGCCAGGGTGCGTCAACGCGTGCTTGCCGCACGCGAAATACAGATGGCCCGGTTCACGGGTGCCGCCATTCATTCCAACGCCGAGATGGACGCGCGACTCACCGCGCTTCACGTCAGACTGCCTGAGGACGCGCGGCGCCGTCTCATGCAGGGCAACGCCAATTCGCCGCTCAGCGCGCGTGGCCACGACCGCGTTCTGCGGCTCGCCAGGACGATCGCTGATCTCGATGGCCGGCCGATGGTGAACGTCAATGACGTTGACGAGGCGATCGGATACAAGCTCACGTTTCCCCTGGGGGCTGCGGCATGAGCGTGTGCACGGACTGCCTGCGGCACAGCCATCTGATCGCGCACCTCGCGCCGCGCATCGCCGGGCTGCTGGACAGACCTAGGCAGCGTCCCTCGGGGCTGCTCGACCTCGATGAGGACAGCTTGATCGATCGAGTTGCGAGCGGCCGCAGCGCAAATGCTGCGAGACGCTTCGTGGAGACATTCGATCCCGACCGGGCGCTTGAAGAGTTGATCCAGGCCGAGGTCTTCGCGATCTGCCGGCACGCCGCGCAGTTCCCGCAGGGGCTGCTGCGACTGTCGGACCCGCCGCGCGTCCTGTACTGCACCGGGCTTCCGGAGCGGCTCGTGGAGCTGCTCGCACAGCCCGCCGCGACGATTGTCGGCACCCGACGGCCGTCGCCCTATGGGATCGAGCTGGCGCGCGAGCTCGGGCGGGGCTTGGCGGTCGCCGGGGTCACGGTGATCAGCGGTCTAGCCCTCGGCGTTGACGGGTTTGCGCATCGCGGGGCGCTGGCGGGCAACGGGCGGCCACTGGCCGTCCTCGCCTGCGGCCCCGATGTCGCGTATCCGGCACGCCACTACAAGCTCCATCGCGAGGTCCGCGACGCGGGCATTGTGCTGTCGGAGCTGCCGCCCGGCTGCCGGCCGTTCCGGTGGAGCTTCCCTGCCAGGAATCGCATCATGGCCGCGCTCGGAGCGATCACCGTCGTCGTTGAGGCGGCGGACCCGTCGGGCTCGCTCATCACGGCGGACTTTGCGCATGACCTGGGCAAGATCGTGGGCGCAGTCCCCGGACAAGTTACGTCGCGCCTGGCCGCTGGCAACAACCGGCTCCTACGCGACGGCGCGGCGACCATCCGTGGGACCGAGGACATCCTCGACGAGATCTTCGGCGTGGGGAACGGGCCGCACGGCCCCCGTGGCAAACCCGCGAGCCGCGTGCTCGCGCTCGAGCCTCGGCTGCGCGCCGTGCTCGACGGGGTGGAGGCCGGGGAGGGCGTCGGCGAGATCGTCGCCCGAACCGGGATGACAGCACCCGAGGTGCGCTCCGCCCTCGGCGAGCTCGAGGTGGAGGGATTGATCGTCGTCGGCGCGATCGGCTGGTACCAGCGGGCGGCACAATGCTGAGGCTGCCTATGCTCGTGGCGCATGACGAGCGACGCTTCTCGACGGGTTCCCTGCGCCCTCTCGATCGCCGGCTCGGACTCCGGCGGTGGGGCCGGAATCCAGGCCGACCTGAAGGCATTCGCCCGCTGTGGCGTCCACGGCGCGACGGCGATCACCGCGATCACGGTTCAGAACACCGTAGAGGTACGGGGCGTCTACCCGCTGCCGCCCCTGGCCATCGTGGAGCAGGTGGCGGCGGTGGCGGAGGACATCGGAGTCGATGTGGTGAAGATCGGAATGCTCGGGAACGTCGAGACCATCGAGGCCGTTTCGCAAGCGCTGGATCGCACCGGCGGCGCTCCGGTGGTGATCGATCCGGTGATGGTTGCCGAGAGCGGCGCCCGGCTCCTCGACGAGGACGCGGTGCAGGCGCTGCGGGACACGCTCCTTCCGCGGGCTACGGTGGTCACACCGAACCTGCCCGAGGCACGCGTACTGAGTGGCCTCGGAAGCGACGTGTTCGCCGAGGAACTCGCTCAGGCCGTGCATCTGCTCGGGCCGGCCAATGTGGTCGTCACCGGCGGGCACCGCGAGCAGGCGGTGGACGTCTTCTTCGACGGGCGCGAGCTGGTGGAGATCCCGGGGGAGAGGCACCACGACGGCTCTGCCCACGGCTCGGGGTGTACCCACTCGTCGGCGCTTGCTGCGTACATCGCGCTTGGATGCACGCCCCTCGAGGCCGCACGCCGTGCGAAGACGATCGCCTCAGAAGCCGTGGCGCACGGTCTCGCTGGGTTAGGAGCTGGCGCGGGCCCCGTGGACGTGTTCAACCTGGCCGCGCGGTCCCCGGGCGCGGGCTGATCCCGAGCCTCGTCCGCTGCCGGACCACAGGCCACCCGGCGCGGTCCGACTGGCCGCTGGGCTCTGGCATAATCGGCGAAGGCCCGCTCGCATCGATCGCGGGCGGTCGAGGATCTTCAAAGGAGGCCCATCATCAAGTTCCTTCGCATGAAGCCCGGGTTCGGAGAGGTCTTGTTGGCCGAAGGCGACCCGCAGCTGCGCGAGGACGAAGAGCGGCTCATCGAGGAGTTCCGGCGCCAGCTCGACGAGGGAATGTGGGCGGCCGTGCCGACCGTGGCCCCAGGGAGCGGCCGCAAGGAAGCGCAGATGGTCCGCGACTACGCGGAGATTCCGACGGATGCCGAGCGCGTGATCTTCTTCCCGCGTGCGGCCGGTGGCTGAGCGGGAAGGATCACCTTGCTCCTAGCCCTCCTAGCCCTGGCCCTCGTCGCCGTAGTGCTCGCTCTGCCGACGCTCGTCGGTCTGTGGACGAACAGAGGCGAGTCGCGAGCGATCCGGCGGCGGGCGCGGCGGAGGGAGCGCTTCGAGCTCCACGACCCCGGGGGCGAGCGGCGTGCCGAACAGCGCGCTCGCGAGCTTCTGCGCTCGTGCGTGAACGAGGAGGAGTGGGCGATGTACCGCGACCTCGGGTTCATTCGAGTCGGGGGTCGCCTGGGTCAGCCGGATCCCGCGACCGGAGAGCCGGCGTACGCGTACCTCGTGTACCCGCACAAGCCGATCGTGGCGTACGTGCCCAAGACCCGGCGGCTGCTCAGCGAGTACTGCGTCGAGTTTCCCGACCTCACGCGGGCGATCTCGCACTCGCGCCTCCCCGACTCGGACGACGTGCTTGCCAAGTGGATGGCACTCACCGGCGACGAGGAGCACCTCATCCGCAACGCGAACATGCACCTGCCGGGACGGCAGGTGGATCCAGGGCGCGTCAGGCGCGACCTCTGGCGGCTCGCGGAGTGGGAACGCCAGCAGCGCGGTTCGGGCTCGTTCGAGGCGCACCAGACGTGAGCGCGGACTCCCGGCGTCACAGCCGGGTGATTCTCGACGGTCCCGAGCGGGCCGCGGCCCGGGCTTACCTGAAGGGAATCGGGTACGACGAGGACGCCCTCAACCGGCCGATCATCGGCGTCGCCAACACCTGGACCGAGACGATGCCGTGCAACTTCCATTTGCGGCGCCTGGCCGAGCGCGTGAAGGAGGGCGTGCGAGCCGCCGGGGGAACGCCGATGGAGTTCAACACCGTCGCGATCTCCGACGGGATCACGATGGGCACAGCCGGCATGAAGACGTCGCTCGTCAGCCGTGAGGTGATCGCGGACTCGATCGAGCTCGTCGCGCGCGGGCACATGTTCGACGGCGTGATTGCGATGTCCGGCTGCGACAAGACGATCCCGGGCTGCGTGATGGCACTCGCGCGGCTCAACATCCCCGGCCTGATGCTCTACGGCGGGACGATCATGCCCGGCCAGTTCCGGGGGCGCGACGTGACGATCCAGGACGTCTTCGAAGCGGTTGGCGCTCATGCTGCGGGCGACATGAGCGACGCGGACCTGAACGAGCTCGAGGGCGTGGCGTCGCCGGGGGCGGGTGCCTGCGGCGGCCAGTACACCGCGAACACGATGGCCACGGCGTTCGAGGTCCTCGGCATCTCGCCGATGGGCAGCGGGATGGTGCCCGCCGAGGACGGCAAGAAGGGCCAGGTGGCGGAGGACTGCGGCCGGCTCGTGGTGGAGCTCGTCCAGAAGGACCTGCTGCCGAGCAGCGTGATCACGCGGCAGTCGCTCGAGAATGCGATCGCCTGCGTGGCCGCCACCGGCGGATCCACCAACGCCGTGCTGCACCTGCTCGCGATCGCGAGCGAGGCGGGGGTGGAGCTGTCGATCGACGACTTCGACGAGATCAGCGCCCGGACCCCATTGATCGCTGATCTGAAGCCCGGCGGCCGCTTCGTGGCGGTCGATCTCTACAGGGCCGGCGGGATGCGGCTCGTGGTCAAGCGGCTGCTCGATGCCGGTCTGATCCACGGTGACGCGCCCACCGTGGCCGGCACCACGATTGCTGAAGAGGCGGAGAAGGTCGAGGAGCCGGACGGCCAGCAGGTGGTCCGTACGCTCGACGATCCGCTGCAGCCCACCGGCGGGCTCGCGATCCTTCGCGGCAACCTCGCCCCCGAGGGATGTGTGGTCAAGCTTGCCGGCCACGAGCGGCGGAGCCATAGCGGCCCGGCGCGGGTGTTCGAGTCGGAGGAGGAGGCGTTCAAGGCGGTGGCGGCGTCGCACATCAAGGCAGGCGACGTGGTGGTGATCCGCAACGAGGGGCCAGCGGGCGGGCCCGGGATGCGCGAGATGCTGCACGTCACCGCGGCCCTAGTAGGCGAGGGGCTGGGTGAGCAGGTCGCTCTTCTCACGGACGGGCGCTTCTCGGGGGCCACGCACGGGCTCATGGCCGGTCATGTGGCGCCGGAGGCGTTGCACGGCGGGCCCATCGCGGCGGTGCGCGACGGCGACATCATCGAGTTCGACGTCGCAGCGCGGGAACTGCGCGTGCAGCTGTCCGACGAGGAGATCGCGGAGCGGGTGGCAGCCTACGAGCCGCCGCCTTCGCCCTACCGGTCCGGCGTGCTCGCGAAATACGCGCGCCAGGTGAAATCGGCGTCCGAGGGTGCGATAACCGCCTGATTGGGGCGCGCGCGGGTGGACCGGGGCGCCGCTAGACGGTCGCTTCGGCTTCGCTCCGCGGCGCCTCGCGTGACTCGGCGAGGAACTCCACCAGACATTCGTTGAACTTCAGCGGCCGCTCGAGCATCGGCACGTGGCCGGTGTCCTCCATCAGCAGCTTGCGCGAGTTGGGGATCAGTCGCTCGAACTCGTCCGCGTCCCTCACCGGCACCATCATGTCCTCCTTGCCCCACACGATCAGCGTCGGGCAGGAGATCTCGCTGAGGCGGTCGCGGAAGTCGTAGCCGAGGAGCGCCTCGAGCGCATCGTTGAAGCCGGGCGTCCCAGCGGCGTGCACCTGCTCCCAGCAGAGGTCGGCGCGCAGTCGGGTGGGGTGGCGCATCACGAACCCGAGCGCGAGATGGCGGATGACCGGTCGCGTGACGGCGGCGCGGCTGTTCGCGGCGCCGTAGCTGCCGAAGGCGGCAGCCACCCGGCCCCACGTGACGGCCGGACGCCGCAGCAGGTTGGTGATCGAGATCCCTGCGGCGGACACCAGCACGAGCCGCTCGACGAGACCGGGGAACTGGATCGCGGCCTCCGCCGCAACAAAACCGCCCATCGAGTTGCCGACCAGCACCACTTCGTCAAGCCCCAACTGCTCGCAGAAAGCGTGGACCGTGCGCCCGTAGCCCGCGATCGAGATCTCGTCGCGCGGCATCTCGGAGCGGCCGAATCCGGGCAGGTCGAGCGCCAGGGCGCGCCGCTCCTGCGCCAAGCGCGGGATGTTCTCGAGCCAGTTCTGCCAGGCGCCGCCCAGGCCATGGACGAACACGACGGGCGGTTCGTCGCCGGCGCCCATCTCCACGTAGTTCACCCTGCGGCCGCCGATTTCGAGCTCGTGCAGATGCTCGCGCCAATCGGTGTCGCGCCAGTCCGGTCGCGCGGTGGCGCCGTAGCCCTCGTCGGCGAGTCTGGCCGCTCGGATGCTCGCCGGCCGGGCGTTGGAAGGAAGAATCGTTTTCGCCATTGACGCCGTACCGTACTAATCGCATGGCCAAGATCGCGCTGGACATCGATTCGACGCTCCACCACTACTGGGATTTGCTCGACCGCATCTCCCAGGAGCGTTATGGCGTTGAGATGCCCTACGAGGAGCAGACGGACTGGGGCATCACCCTGCTGGAGCGCGACCAGCTGATCGCGTGCGTGGAAGAGACGCACTCCGACGAGAACGTGCTGTCAGCCGAGCCGTATCCGGGCGCTGTCGAGACCGTCAGGCGCTGGAAGCAGGAGGGCCACTGGATCCATGTGACGAGCCATCGCTCCGGCCGCGCGTACGCCGCCACCGAGCAGTGGCTCGACTCGATCGGCATGCCCTACGACGATCTGCACTGCTCGTACGACAAGATCGCGCGCTGCGTCGAGCTCGGGATTCACGTGCTGGTGGACGACAGCCCGGTGAACCTCCGCCGTGCCCGCGCGGAGGGCATCGTGGCCGCCACGATCGTGCACCCCTGGAACCAGGAGCTGGTGGAAACAGACGGCGTGATAGGCGGCGCGGACTGGCCCGAGCTGACCGAGCGGCTGGAGCCGGTGTTGAAGAAGTTGGGGTGAGGGGAGGCCGGAGGCGGGAGGCCCGAGGTCGGAGGCCTGAAGTCGGAGGTCGGAGCTCGGGCCTATGCCCGATGCCCTATGCCCCCGCTTTCAACCGGCATATCCCATCCGCTCCAGCACCGGGATCTCGTGGATCTGTGGGGGCTGGAGGTGGTCCCACATGATCCCGCGGGGCCGGTCGTAGGCGCGCTCGACTTCGATCACCGCGCGCGGGGTGGCCACGAGGTCGACCGGGATGTCGTGCCCTGTGACCATCAGGTTCTCGCGCACGATCTGGATGGGGTGGACCGTGGTGGCGACCACCGTGCGGCGATCGACCTTGCCGGCCTCCGACAGCAGGCCGTACTCGAGATCCGAGAACCCGCCGCCCTTGCCGACCCGCGCGCCCTTCAGGTTCACGGCCACCGACCCGGTGAGGATGAAGTCGAGCTCCGGCACCTGCTCGAGATCGATCACCCGCCCGTGGCGAAGCGCGCCCTTGATGGTGGCGGCCTCCCGCATCTCGTCGGCTGACAGCTTGCGCGGGTCGAGCAGGCGGAACGGGTGCTCCTCGCGCAGCCGCGGGACCGCCATCACCACGCACTTTCCCTGAGCGAGTGCCAGGCGCCGCGCATGGGTCTGCGGCGAGTCGGGATTCGCCTTGATCGTCTCCGCGTTCACCCATTGCGGGTGCCGGGCGAGGCGCTCAGCCGCGGCCTTCGCGCCCGCGAAGTTCGGGATCCGCCCCTCGGCGCCCGGAAAGCGCGACACGCCCTCGCGGTCCATTGCCCGCCAGATCTCCTGCCGCACCTCGTCCTTCGAGCGCATCCGGCGGGGATCGTACTCAGCGGGTCAGCCGTCCCAGGACCGGAGCGCGCGCGGCGTTCCCCCTCGGCGGGCGCGCCGACCCCCTCCCGCATGCCACAATCGCCGGTCTATGGCGGAGCGGGAACGCACGAGCCTTCGCCCGGAGGCAACGCACTCGAACGGCGGGTCGGGCAACGGCGACGGCCGCGGGCTGCCCGTGCCCTACGAGGAGGACCTCCGCCGTCACCTCCCGGGCGTGGAGCCGGACCGCCAGCTCGACGACTGGGGTCGCTCCGAGCGCGTGGAGGGGGCGATGGACAAGCTCCTCTACGACTTCATGTACCGCTACTGGTTCCGCGTGGACGTGGAGGGCATCGAGAACGTGCCCTCGACGGGCGGCGCGATGCTCGTGTCGAACCACGCCGGCGCTCTGCCGCCGGACGCGCCGATGATCGCGAAGGCGATCAAGGAGGAGCACCCCCACCCGCGGCCGGTGAACATCACCGTCGAGCACTTCTTCAAGGGCTATCCCGGCTTCTCGATGCTCGTGTCGAAGATCGGCTGCGTGGCGGCGCACCCGGCAAACGTGCACCGTCTCCTGTACGACGAGGGTCAACTCGTGCTCGTCTTCCCCGAGGGGCGCAAGGGGACCGAGAAGCTCTACAAGAACCGCTACCGCCTGCGCAGGTTCGGCCGCGGCGGATTCGTCGAGGCTGCCATGCGGGCGCGCGCGCCGATCGTGCCTGTCTGCGTGGTGGGAGCCGAGGAGGCGGCGCCGATCTTCGCTCACCTCAGCCCGCTGCAGAAGCTCACCGGCCTGATCTACGCGCCGCTTACGCCCACCTTCCCGCACTTCGGGCTGCTCGGGATGCTCGGCTACCTGCCGGCGAAGTTCCGCATCCGCTTCCTCGAGCCGATCCGCTTTGACGAGCCGGGCCTCGACGAGGACAAGAGCCTCGTGCAGACGGTCGCACACGACATCAGGGCGCGCATCCAGGAGAACCTGTTCGACATGGTCGAGCAGCGGGGCTCGGTGTGGTTCGGATGAGCTGCAGCCGCGTACTGGTCACCGGCCTGTCGACCTACTGGGGCGGTCGCCTCGCCCAGGCGCTCGAGGCGGACCCCGAGGTGGAGGTGATCATCGGCGTGGACTTCGAGGACCCCACACGCGAACTCGAGCGCACCGAGTTCGTTCGCGTGGGCACCCAGCACGCGCTGCTCCGGCGGATCGTGGAGGCGGCCGAGATCGACACCGTGATCGACTCGCGGCTCATTCCGGATTCGACGATCACGACCTCGCGCCAGGCGCACGAGAACAACGTGATCGGGACCATGAACATCCTCGCGGCGTGCAGCGGCCCCGATTCGACGGTGCGCAAGCTCGTGTTCAAGTCGTCCGCGCACTTCTACGGCACAGCGCAGGACGACCCGGCCTTCTTCACCGAGCAGATGGGGCGGCCGCACCCGCCGGCCACGGCCATCGAGCGAGACATCCTGGACGCGGAGGCGGCGGTGGCGGAGTTCGCGGAGCAGAACCCGGACACGACGGTCACGGTCCTGCGCTGCACCAACGTGCTCGGTCCTGACGTGCGCACGTCGCACCGCTCGCTCTTGTCACTGCCGGTCGTGCCGATGATCCTCGGCTTCGACCCGCGCTACCAGTTCGTTCACGAGGACGATGTGGTGGCAGCGCTCGCGCACGCGCTGCGCGAGGACGTCCCGGGCATCTACAACGTGGCCGCCGACGGCGTGCTCGCCCTCAGCGAGGTGGCCGGCCTGCTCGGCAAGCCATACCTGCCGGTGCTGCCACCGTGGGGCACCGGCCTGGCGGCCGGCGTTCTTCGTCGCCTGGGGCTGGGGATCAACGTGCCGCCCGAGATGCTTAGTCAACTGCGCTTCGGCCGCGGGCTCGACAACCGCAAGTTCAAGGCCACCGGCTTCCATTACCGCTACACCACCCGCGAGACGGTGATCAAGCTCCGCGAGCACATGCGGCTCGACCCGATCCTGCGCGGCGTGCGGGAGCCCTACCAGTACGAGCGGGAGGTGGAGGACTTCCTGCGCTGGAGTCCGCATGTGAGGAACAGGGGGGAGGTCGGAGGCCAGAGGTCGGAGGTCGGTGGGACGGTTGCCGAGGCGCCTCCTGTCGAGCCGCCTCCTATCGAGGAGCCGCCGATCGAGCCTCCGCCCGTGGAGCCCCCGCCCGTCGAGCCTCCGCCGCCGCCGCCGGTGGAGCCGCCGGAGCCTCCGCTGCCGCCGGAGCCTCCGCCGCCGCCCGCACTGGGTGGGCCGCCCGTCGAGCATTACGACGATCTCGAGGCGGAGGAGGTCATCTCACTGCTCGGCTCGCTCGACGCGAGCGACCTGCAGGCGCTGCGTGAGTACGAGGCGAACGCGCTGGCGCGCGAGAGCGTGACGTCGGCGATCGACGCCGTCCTCGCCAGGCGGGCCGCAAGCCCCAGCCCCTAATCGGGCACACCCGCCACCCGCAACCCAGGTTGCAAAATCGCGATGGGTTGCTAATTCCCTGTGCCTTAGGCCACAATGCCATGTGCTTGGGCGCCATGGCCCGGGTAGCTCGCAACAGATGAAACAGCGCTCCCTTCTCGTAGTGGCCGCAGTGGTGGTCGGCGTCCTCGTTGCCGGCGCGGTCGCTGCATGGGCCTATGACTCGTCGCGGAAGAACACGATCGCCAAGGGCGTGTCGGCCGGCGGGATCGACATCGGCGGCATGTCAGCGGCGCAGGCGAGGAGGGTGCTCGAGCAGAAGCTGTCGGCACCGCTCGAGCGGCCCGTGGTGGTGCGCTACGGGCACCGCAAGTTCACGCTCTCCGCGGCCCGCGCGCACCTCAAGACGAACGTGGACGCGATGGTCCAGGAAGCCCTCGACAAGAGCCGTGGCGGGAACTTCGTCTCGCGGGCGGTCCGCGGCATCACCGGCGGAAGCGTCGACGACAACGTGCCCTCGCAGGTGAGCTACTCGCACGCGGCGGTGCGGGCTCTGGTGCGGCGGGTGAAGTCGAAGGTGAACCGCGCTCCGCAGGACGCGACCGTCCAGCCATCCGCCAGCGGCCTGAACGCGGTGCCGGCCAAGCTCGGCGTCACGGTCCGCGCTCACCAGCTGGCGCGCGACGTGAGCGCCGCGCTCGTCCGCCCGGACGGCGCCCGCGTGGTGAAGGCGGAAAGCATCATCACGAAGCCCAAGGTCACCACGAGCGAGCTCGCAGCGAGGTACCCGGCCTTCATCACGATCGACCGCGGGACGTTCCAGCTCCGGCTCTTCAAGAACCTGAAGCTCGTCCACACGTACCCGATCGCCGTGGGCATGCAGGGGCTCGAAACCCCCGCAGGGCTCTACCACATCCAGGACAAGCAGGTGAACCCGTCCTGGCACGTGCCGAACAGCGCGTGGGCCGGCAGCCTCGCGGGCAAGGTCATCCCGCCGGGTCCGCAGGATCCGATCAAGGCGCGCTGGATGGGCATCTTCAACGGTGCGGGGATCCACGGCACGGACGAGCTGGCGTCCATCGGCTCGGCCGCCTCGCACGGCTGCGTGCGCATGCGGATCCCGGACGTGGTGCAGCTGTACGACCAGGTGTCGGTCGGCACCCCGGTCTACATCGCCTAGGCGCCGCGAGAAAAGGGCGCGAGCGCCCTACGTCGAACGTGGTATCCGGCATGGAAGAGACCACGCTCGATCCCCGCTGGGCGAATGCGCTGAGCTCGTTTGACGCGAGCCTGCGCGCGCACGGCATGGCCGAGAAGACGCGCCGGGCGTACGGCGTGGACCTCGGCCAGCTCGCCGAGTGGGCGTCCGGGCGCGGCATCGGCCCGCTCGAGCTGACCGCGCGCGAGCTGCGCCGCTACGCCGCCGTGCTGACCGAGGGCGGCTGCTCGAAGACCACGGTGGCGCGCAAGCTCGCGGCGATCCGCAGCTTCTATCGCTCGCTGATGGAGCGGCGCGAGATCGAGGCGAACCCCGCGGATCTCGTGGCGAGCCCCAAGCGCGACTCCTACCTGCCGCGCGTGCTCAAGCCCGGCGAGGTGGCGGAGATGCTCCAGCGCATTCCGGCGAGCACACCGCTCGAGCTCCGCGACCGCGCGATGTTCGAGCTCGCCTACGCGGCGGGCCTGCGCGCGGAGGAGATCGTGAACATCGACCTCACCGATCTCGATCCGGACGGCGAGGAGCTGCGCGTGAACGGCAAGGGCGGCAAGACGCGCGTGGTGCCCGCGGGCGAGCACGCGTGGCGCGCGATCGAGTCATATCTCCAGCGCGGCCGCACCGCTCTGGCGAGCGAGGGCGGCGCGATCGAGCCCGCGCTGTTCATCTCCAAGTCCGGCCGGCGGCTCTCCACGAGCGACGTCCGCAGACGGCTCAGCGTGTGGACTCGGAAGGCGGCGCTCGCCGGCGGCGTGACCCCGCACACGCTTCGTCACTCCTTCGCCACGCATCTGCTGGAGGGGGGAGCGGACCTGCGCGCGATCCAGGAGCTGCTCGGACATGCCAGCATTTCCACGACGCAGACCTACACTCGGATAGAGTCGAAGCGCCTCAGAAAGGCGTACGCGACCGCGCATCCGCGGGCCTGAACGGGCAGGAGGCTTCACTGGAGACCAACGTCAAGGCGATCGAGCTCAAGGAACTCTGGCGCCGCTACAAGGATGAGGCCGACCAGAGGGCCAGGGAGCGACTGGTTCTCGCCTACTCGCCGCTCGTGAAGTACGTGGCCGGCCGCATGGGAAGCGGGCTGCCCGCCCACGTCGAGGAGTCCGACCTCATCTCGTACGGGCTGCTGGGCCTGATCTCGGCGATCGAGCGCTTCGATCCGAGCCGCGAGATCAAGTTCGAGACCTTCGCGATCACCCGCATCAAGGGCTCGATCATCGACGAGCTGCGCTCGCTGGACTGGGTGCCGCGCTCCGTGCGGGCTAAGGCGCGGGAGATCGAGCGCATGAACGCGAAGCTCGAGCACGAGCTGCACCGCGCGCCCACCGACCGGGAGATGGCCACGGCGCTCGAGATGACCGTGGAGGACTTCCAGGCGTCGCTCACGCGCATCTCCAACTCGTCGGTGATCGCGCTCGACGAGCTGTGGACGCTGTCCGATGCGAGCGGCGACCAGGTGTCGCTGCTCGACACGATCCAGGACCCGCAGGCCACCGATCCGGCCCAGGCGATGGACCAGACCGAGACGAAGGACCGCCTCGCGGATGCCATCGCCCGCCTGCCCGAGCGGGAGAAGCTCGTGATCGCCCTCTACTACTACGAGAACCTGACGCTGCGGGAGATCGGCGAGGTGCTCGGCGTGACCGAGTCGCGCGTATCGCAGCTCCACACGAAGGCGGTGCTGCGTCTCAAGTCGAGATTGCAGACGGACATCCTGGAGGGCGCGGGCTAGCGGTACCCTGAGGCTCCAACGGAGAGAGGAGCCGGTACATGCCCCACGAAGCTGCAAAGAGGATCCGCAATGTGGCCTTGGTTGGCCACCGAGGCAGCGGCAAGACCTCGCTCAACGAGGCGCTCCTGTTCCAGGCGGAAGCGATCAATCGTCTTGGCTCGGTGGCGGACGGAACCACGGTGTCGGACTCGGCGCCGGATGAGAAGGCGCGCGAGATGTCGATCGCGTCGAGTCTCGCGTCGTTCCACTGGCAGGACCGCAAGATCAACCTGATCGACACGCCGGGCGAGCCGAGCTTCGTGGCGGACGCGCTCACCGCGCTGCGCGTGTGCGAGGGCGCGATCTTCGTGGTGAACGCCGTGATGGGCGTGGAGGTGGGCACCATGCGCCTGTGGGAGCGGGCGCAGGAGCGCGGTCTCGCGCGGCTCATCTTCGTGAACATGCTCGACCGGGAGCGGGCCGACTTCTTCCGCACGCTCGAGTCGCTCAAGTCTTCGTTCGGGCCGCACGCTGTCGCCACCGAGATCCCGATCGGGGCCGAGCACGAGGTGCGCGGCGTGATCGACCTCGTGGACATGAAGGCCTACGAGTACTCCGGGGACGGCAAGGACAACTGCAAGGAGATCCCGATTCCGGAAGAGCTCCAGGCGCAGGCGGAGGAGTACCGCGAGAAGCTGCTTGACGAGGTGGCGGAGAACTCCGACGAGCTGATGGAGCGCTACCTCGAGGGCGAGGAGATCTCCCACGAGGAGACGGTGGCCGCGCTGAAGACCGGCGTGACCGCGGGACGGCTCTTCCCGGTCACCTGCGGCGTGGCCACGCACAACCTCGCGGTGAACCGGCTGCTCGACGCGATCGTGGAGGACCTGCCGTCGCCCGGCAAGGTCGGAGCCGTGGAGGCGGGGGAGACCACTCTCGAGCCGCGCGACGACCTCGACGCCGTCGCGTTCGTGTTCAAGACGCTCGCCGATCCGTACGCGGGCCGCATCAACCTCTTCCGCGTCTACCAGGGCGTGGTGCAGCACGACTCGCAGGTGGTGAACCTGAGGGCCGGCGCGAAGGAGCGCATCGGCCAGCTCCTCGAGCCGCAGGGCAAGGAGATGGGGCACACCGACGAGTTCGGGCCCGGCGACATCGGCGCGGTGGCCAAGCTCAAGGAGACGCACGCGGGCGACGTGCTGGCCGCGCACGAGATGGACGTGACGCTCAAGCTGCCCAGGTTCCCCACGCCGGTGATGGCATTCGCCATCGAGCCCAAGGCGAAGGGCGATGAGGAGAAGGTGGGCCAGGCGCTTCGCCGCCTCCAGGAGGAGGACCCGACGATCGACTTCCACCGCGACAACCAGACCGGCGAGCAGATCGTTGCCGGCCTGTCGCAGATCCACGTGGAGGTGATCGTCGAGCGGATGAGGGAGCGCTACGGCGTGGAGGTGAACCTCAAGCCGCCGCGCGTGCCCTACCACGAGACCATCAAGGGCAGGGCGAAGGCGCACGGCCGCTACAAGAAGCAGACCGGCGGCCGCGGCCAGTTCGGCGACTGCCACATCGAGATCGAGCCGCTGCCGGAGGGCGAGGGCTTCGAGTTCGTGAACGCCATCAAGGGCGGCGTGATCCCGTCCGGGTTCATCCCCGCGGTGGAGAAGGGGATCGTGGAGGCGATGGCCGACGGCGTGGTGGCCGGCTACCCGCTGAAGGGCGTGAAGGTCACGCTCTTCGACGGCTCGTACCACTCCGTGGACTCCTCCGAAATGGCGTTCAAGGTGGCGGGCTCGATGGCCTTCAAGGACGCCGCCGCCAACGCGAGCGCCGTACTGCTCGAGCCGATCATGACCGTCACGCTGTCGGTGCCCGAGGACAGCGTGGGCGACGTGATTGGCGACCTCAACTCACGGCGCGGGCGGCCGCTGGGCATGGAGCCAAAGGGCAACATGACCGAGGTGAAGGCCGAGGTGCCGATGGCCGAGATGCTCACTTACGCGCCAGATCTGCGGGCGATCACCGGCGGCCAGGGCGACTACAGCATGGAACTCGCCCGCTATGAAGAGGTGCCGGCGCATCTGGCACAGAAGGTCATCTCTCAGGCTTCTGAGGAGGAAGCCGCGGTGAAGGCCTGACCGCGGGAGAGCTGCGGAGTTGCAGAATTGCGGAATTGCAGGGCTTTCTAATATCCCTGCAATCTGCAAATCAGCCATTCTGCAGCTCTGTCGTTGGCGCTAGCATCGTTCCGATGCGAAAGGAGTTGCGTCCCGTACACGACGCGGTGTCCTGCGACGTCTGCGGGCGGACGATTCTCAAGGGCGAGCGCACCGAGGCTTACCTCGCGCCGGCCGGCCACCGGAAGCTCGTGTGCGAGCTGTGCATCCCGCGGGCGGACCACGAGGGCTGGATTCGCGAGTCTGCCGCCGGGGACATGCCGGCCACCCGCCCGCGCGAGCAGCGGCGCCCGCTGTTCGGGAGGCTCCGGCGCGAGCGCCGCGAGGACATGCCCGTGGCCGAAGCTGACTATGAGCCGCCGCCGATCCAGAACGGCGAGCACCCCCAGCACGAGCCCACCACCGAGGAGCATGAGGCGGCTGAGCCGCGCGCGCCCAAGATCCGCCGCCAGAGCCGCCGCAAGGATCCGCGCCACGTGCGTGCGGTTCCCACCAATACGCAGGTGAAGATCGAGCGGGCGCTCGAGATGTTCAACCACTCCGAGCACACGCGCACCATCGCCGGCATCGCTCGCACGCTCGGCCACCCCTGGGTGAGCGCGCTGCCGCGACCGGAGGCGCCCAGCGAGGTGGACATCACCGTGGCGTGGGAGCTCTCCTGGTACCGCTACCGGATCGATCTCGGCGACGCGAGCGACCCGGTGACCCTGCTCGACAAGGGCCAGGAGATGGACGAGCTTGGCGAGGAACAGCGCGAGTGGAACGCCTCAGCCACCGAGGACGGGCAGCTCGCAGCGGGTGTAGTGTCCGCCGAGCAATGATCTACTGCGTCGTTCCCCAGGCGCTGGCCGGCGAGCTCTACGACAAGCTCGTGGAGTACTACAAGGACGATCCGGACGTGAAGGTGATCATCGACCGTCGCGAGGGTCCGGATCGCCGCCGGGGCGAGCAGTCCGGCCCGGACGACAGGCGCCAGATCCGCGACCGCCGGCAGCGGCGCGTGCAGGGCACCTTTCCGCCGATCGAACCCGCCGCGTAGCCGCAGTGGCGGTCCAGAAGGTCGTCGTCCACGTGGACGGTGGGGCGCGGGGCAATCCGGGTCCCGCCGCGGTGGCCGCCGTTGTGTCGAGCCCCGACGGTGAGCCGCTGCTCGAGAAGGGCGTCTATATCGGGGAGGCCACGAACAACGTGGCGGAGTACCGGGCGGTGCTGCTCGGGCTCGAGCTCGCGCGCGAGCTGGGCGCGCGCGAGGTGGAGGTGGTGAACGACTCGGAGCTCGTGGCGCGCCAGATCGGCGGTCAGTACAAGGTCAAGCACGCCGGGCTCAAGCCGCTCTTCCTGGAGACGATGCGCGAGCTGCGCGAGTTCGACCACTGGGCCGTGCGCAACGTGCGCCGGGAGTCGAACGAGCGGGCGGACGAGCTGGTGAACGAGGCGCTGGACGAGGCGCTGCGCAAGTAGCGATCGGCCGGGAGCCGGGCTAGGCTGATTCGCGGTGCTCTGCCCGTCCTGCCAGGCCGAAAATCGAGAAGGCGCCCGCTTCTGCAGGCAGTGCGGGACGGCGCTGGCGCTGCACTGCCCGACCTGTGGGGCCGGCCACGCCGATGGGCAGCGCTTCTGCGACGAATGCGGCACGCCGCTCGGCGGGAGTACGCCACGGGCTGGTGCGGAACCCGCCGTGGCGGCCGAGCTGCGGATGGCGTCGATGCTGTTCGTGGACCTTGTGGGCTTCACAACGCTGTCCGAGTCGCGCGACGCCGAGGATGTGCGCGAGCTGCTCGGCCGCTACTTCGACACGGCGCGGACGATCGTGAATCGGTACGGAGGCACGATCGAGAAGTTCATCGGTGACGCCGTGATGGCCGTGTGGGGCGCCCCGGTCGCTCGCGAGGACGATGCCGAGCGCGCCGTGCGCGCGGGCCTCGACATCGTCGACGCCGTGTCCGTGTTTGGCGACGAGGTGGGCTCACCTGAGCTGAAGGCGCGCGCCGGAGTCGTCACAGGCCAGGTGGCGGCACTCGCGAGTCCCGGCGAGAGCCTCGTGGTGGGCGACCGCGTGAACACCGCCTCGCGGGCGCAGGCGGCGGCGCAGCCCGGCACGGTGTACGTGGACGACCTCACGCGCCAGATCACCTCGGCGGCGATCTCCTACCAGGACGCCGGGGAGCATTCCGTGAAAGGCAAGGCCGAGCCCCTGCGGCTGTGGCACGCGCAGCGGGTGGTGGCGGGCGTGTCCGGCGCGCACCGCGGCGAGGAGGAGCTCGAGGCGCCGTTCGTGGGCCGCGAGCACGAGCTGCGGCTCATCAAGGAGCTGTTCCACGGCACCGTGGATCGCTCGAGCGCGCGCCTCGTCGCCGTCTCGGGCGCAGCGGGCGTGGGCAAGACGCGATTGCGCTGGGAGTTCTTCAAGTACATCGACGGCCTTGCGGACCTGGTGCTCTGGCACAGCGGCCGCTGCCCCTCGTACGGCGACGGCGTGGCCTACTGGGCGCTCGCCGAGATGGTGCGGGCGCGGCTCGGCATCCCGGAGGAGGCCGAGGCGGACGAGGCGGAGGCCAAGCTGTCCGCGGGCCTCGAGCGCTGGGTGCCGGACGCGACCGAGCGCGAGTTCCTCACGCCGCGCATAGGCGCGCTGATCGGCACCTCGGAGATGGGGCTCAACCGGCAGGAGCTGTTCGCCGGCTGGCGACTCTTCTTCGAGCGGCTTGCGGACGTCGAGCCGATGGTGATGGTGTTCGAGGACCTCCAGTGGGCCGACGACGGGCTGCTCGACTTCATCGAGTACCTGCTCGACTGGGCGGCGGAGAAGCCGATCTTCATCCTCACGCTGGCGCGGCCCGAGCTGGGGGAGCGCCGGCCGGGCTGGCCGCCGAGCAGGCCGGCCGTAACGCCGCTCTACCTCGAGCCGCTGCCGCGCGAGGCCGTCGCGGCGCTGCTGGGCGACCTGGTGGAGGGGCTCCCCGGCGGCGCGCTCGAGCGGATCGTGTCCCAGTCGGAGGGAATACCGCTCTACGCGCTCGAGACGGTGCGCGCGCTCGCCGACCGTGGCGCGCTGCGGGAGTCCGACGGCCGCCTGAAGGTGACCGGAGACCTGGGGGAGCTGGAGGTGCCCGCCACGCTCAGCTCGCTCCTCACAGCGCGCCTCGACGGCCTCCAGCCCGAGGAACGCGCGCTGGTGAAGGACCTCGCCGTGATGGGCGGCAGCTTCCCGCGGGCGGCCGTGGGCGCGGTGTCGGACCTGCCCGAAGAGCGCATCGACGCTCTGCTCGCCGCACTCGTGCGCAAGCAGGTGCTGGTGGTGCGTTCGGACCACCTCTCGCCCGACAGCGGTCAGTACGCCTTCGCCCAGACGCTGCTTCGCACCGTCGCCTACGACATGCTCTCCCGGCACGAGCGCAAGCCGCGGCATCTCGCCGTGGCGGCGCACCTGCGGGCCGCGTTCCCCAACGACGGTGAGGACGTGTCCGAGGTGATCGCGGCGCACTACCTGGATGCCTACGCCGCCGCGCAGGATGACCCTGACGCCGCCGAGCTCCGCGCCCAGGCGCTCGCGGCGCTCCGCCGCGCCGCCAAGCGTGCGGAGACCGTGGGCGCGCCCGAGGCGGCCGAGCGCGCGTACCGGAACGCGCTCGAGCTCACCGACGACGAGACCGAGCGCATCAGCCTCACCGAGGCCGCGGGCCAGATGGCGCTGATCGCCGGCAGGTTCCAGGAGAGCATCGACCTCTTCGAGGCTGCGGCGAAAGCGCACACGGCCGCCGGACGCGACCGTGAGGCGGCGCGGCTGGCGGCGCCGATGGGGCGGGCGCTCAACTACATGGGCCGCAACGAGGACGCTGCGACGCTCATGGAGGACGCGCTGTCGCGGCTCGGCTCGGATGAGCTTGACAGGAGCGTGGCGGCGATCAACTCGGAGCTCGCCTCCTGCCTCACGTTCGCCGGCGAGATCGAGCGAGCGGCTGCCCCCATGGAGCGCGCCCTGAGCGCCGCGTCCGCGCTCGGCGACCCCGAGCTTCTGTGCGTGGCGTTCACCAACAAGGGCGTGTACTGCTCCTTCCTCGGTCGCCACGAGGAGGGGCTGATGCATTACAACGCGGCGATCGACATCGCGCAGCGTCACGGGCTCAACCTGCTGAGGGTGCGTGCGGAGGGGAACGCCGGCGACGCGTGCCTGCGGGCGGGATCGCCGGAAACACTCGAGCGCACGCGGGCCGCGCTCGAGATCACGCGCCAGTTCGGGGACCGCAGCCGCGAGGCCGTGGGAGTTGGGAACGTCATGCTCGCGCTCATGCTCTCCGGCGACTGGGACGAGGCCGAGCGCCTTGGAACGGAGCGGCTCGAGGCCGCCAGCACGCCGCTCCCCGATCCGGAGTACGTGCTGAACCGGCTGGCGCTGCTCTACTGCCTGCGCGGAGAGCTCGGCAAGGCGCGGGAGGCCCTCGACGGCCTCGCGTCGTGGGAATCCACCCTCAACCTGGAGCCGCACAACCTGTACCTCGCCACGGTCGGGATGAATCTCCTTGCCGAGGGCCGTGCCGAGGAGGCATTCGACCAGCTGTCCGCCATGGCCAGGGCCAGCCTGGAGCGGGAGGGGCCGGCGAGCGAGGGGCTGCGCGCCGGATGGCAGGGTCTCGTGGACGCCGCGGTGCAGACTGGGCGGATCGAGGAAGCCACGCAGCTCAGCGCAGAGCTCGAGCGGCAACCGCCGGGGCGCATGGCTCCGTTCCTTCGCGGGCTGCTCGATCATGGATTCGGGCAGCTCGCCGCGGCGCGCGGTGAAACCGACGGGGTGGAGGGGCATTTCGGCGCGGCCATCACCCGCTTCAGCGAGCTCGGGTGCCCTTACTGGCTCGCGCGCTCGCACGCGGACCTCGCCGGCTGGCTCCTCGCGCAGGGCCGTGGTGCGGAGGCTGCACCGCTGCTCGAGCAGGCAATCGAGACGTTTGAGCTCCTGGGTGCCGCGCCCGCCCTCAGCCGTGCGATGGCGCTGAAGAGCGCCCCGCCGGTGGCGCGGACCGCCTGACGGGCGCGCGGATCCGTCGCTCGGCCATCGTCACCTCCGCGCCTCGAGGTCGAAGTAGTAGAGCGTGAGGGCGATGATCGCGTAGGGGACGGTTGCGGTGTAGATCACCGAGCCCGCCACGTTGATGAAGTTCAGCGAGCGGTCGGTGAGGAGGAGCAGAGCCACGCCGAAGAGCGGTCCCGACAGCGCGGCCAGAACGTTCACGAGCGCGGTGAATCCGAACGTTCGCCACCACTTCCCCCGCACGAGCGCAGCGCTGCGGCGCAGGGAGCCCCGCCCCGAGCGCTTTTCGAGCACGCATGCCTGCGCGAACAACGACCAGCGGATGTAGAGGTAGAGGGCGAAGGGGATCCCGATCACCAGGAGGCTGAGGATCACCACCGACCCGAATTGGCGGACGAACGCGTTCGCCAGCTCGCCCGCGTGGCGGGAAGCTCGCCTGAACGCCTCCACCGGACCGATCCGTCCGCCGCGGTCGAGCTCGTCGAGCGCGCAGGCCACCGCCGCCGTGGTGCACACGGACGCGATGGCGGCCCCCACACCGCCGATGAGCAGGGCGAGCAGCGTGGTGACGGCGCCATGCCTGCCGTCGAGTGCCACGAACGCACCGAGGCCGGTGAGGTGAAAGAGCACCCACTGGACCGCGGCCGCGAGGATGCTGAGAGGCACGAACGCCGCTCCGATGCCCAGGAACGTTCGTGCGTCGCTCAGGTAGATGCGGAGCGCGGCCCTGAGGATCTGCCCACCGCCGCGGCGCATGCGGAGTGGCTCGCGCAGCACGGGCCGCCAGGTGGTGCGCCGCGCGGCCTGCCCGGTGCCGGCCAGCACCAGCCCGGCGAAGATGTAGAACGGAAACGGGTGGACGAGCGCCCAGTTGAGCACGACCGACACCTGCTTCACCGCGCCGCAGAAGAAGTGGGTCACGCTCGGGCCGAACGTCCGCGTGCCCGGCACCGTCACGCTGCTGTCGCGCAGCCCGTCCGCCCACTCGATCGGCTGTGTCCACGCCTCCTTCGCCGATGGGCCGGTGGGGCCGTTGTTGAAGCCCTTCTCCCGCTGCCCCCAGCGGCCGTGGAAGGCGAGCCACGCGAAGGGCTGCGACGCCGAGTCCGGCACCTCCGGCAGCAGCTCGAATCCGGGATGCACGAGCGTGGTGGTGTCACGCGTGTCGTCGCAGCCGAAGCCCTCCGACGGGCCGCGCCCGAGATACAGCTCCCGTCCGAAGTAGGTGGCCTGCGAGCCGGTGGAGACGAAGAGCACCGGATGCGTTCCCTGCTTCACGAGGTTGCGGCTCGCCCAGTCGGTCCGCTCGCCGCCCGCGTGCTGCGCCGCGTCCACCTGGTACGGCTCCTTCCGCAGCGCCTCCTCCGGCGAGGTGGCCTCGAAGTCCAGCTGCGCCATCTCCCAGTCGCCCTCGTGCTTGCCGCTGAAGTCGTTGAACGTGTAGAAGAACCAGTACTGGAGCGCGAGCTTGTCTCGATGTGCGGCATCGGTTGCGAGGTGCGCGTAGACCACCGGCTTCGTTCCCGCACTCCAGCGGAGCCAGTTCTTCTCGAACGTGCAACCCGGGCGCAGCGGGTCGCCCGGCTGGTCGATGTAGTAGCCCTCGCCGAGGCCGAACAGCTCGGGCCCCGTGGGTGCGTCTCCCACCACGCGGCCGTCCGGCCCGCGCAGCTTCACCTCCGGGTGGCCGAGCAGCGTGTCCACGCGCGTGGGGCGGTACACCTGGCCCGGGCCGCACGGCTGCTTCTGCGGCTCAAAGCCGAGCACGGGCACGTAGCGGGTGGCGAGCTGCGCAGCCGGCGACCGCGTGTCCGCGTGCGCGGCTGGAGAGGCCGCGAGCGCGGCCAGAGCGGTGGCCACGGCAACCCGGCGGCCCATGGGCGTGAATGATCCCGTGTCATCCTGCGGCTTGTGTCCACGGCTCTGCTCGTGATCGATGTGCAGGAGGAGGCCCTCGAGGGGTGCGATGACGGCGCCGCCGTGGTGGAGCGGATAAACGGACTGTCAGCGCGCGCGTCCGAGGCGGGGGCTCCCGTGATCTTCATCCAGCACGAGGACGACGACGAGCTCGTGAAGGGGCGCCCCGGCTGGGAGCTGGCCGCTTCCCTCGAGCGGCCGGGGGACTCACTGCTCGTGCCGAAGACCTACCGCGACGGCTTCGAGGCGACCGAGCTGGCTGACCTGCTGGCGCGGCTGGGGGTGAGCTGCCTCCTGGTGACGGGCGTGCACTCCGACTTCTGCGTGCAGACCACGGCGCTGTCCGCGCTCATCCGCGGCTTCGACGTGGTGCTCGTGAGCGACGCCCACGCTGCGCGGCCGGATGGGGACCTTTCCGCCCGCGCGCTTCAGGAGCTCGTGAACGCGCGGTTCGCGACGCTGCGCTATCCGGGCAGGACGGTGGAGGTGCTGCCGGCGGCCGAGGTCACACTCGGCGCTGGTACTCCTCGTCGGTCACGTGCTCTCCCCAGTTGACCGCGTTTCCCTGATCGTCCAGCTGCTGCATCGCGATGTGGACCATGAACCGGTCCGGCGCCGCGCCATGCCAGTGGTTCTCGCCCGGCTCGAAGAAGACGCGGTCGCCTGGCCGGATCACCTCCACAGGGCCGCCCTCGTGCTGGCACAGGCCCACGCCCTCCGTGACGAAGATCGTCTGCCCGTGCGGGTGGGTGTGCCACGCCGTGCGGGCAGCGGGCGTGAAGTGGACGCTGGCGGCGGCGAACGTCGATGTGCCGGCGGGCGCGGCGACGGCGTCGATGTAGACGTCCCCCGTGAACCAGTCGGCGGGACCCTTCTGAGTCTCGATGCTGCTGCGGGTGATCTGCATGCTGGTGTCTCCTCTGGTGGGGGGTTTGGCCGAGCGAGCGCCGGGGGACAAGCCAAGTACACCAACGCGTGACCGGACGTGCCCCCCGGGGCACGGACGGAGCGCAGGGGGTGGTACGTGATGACGCCCGAGACGGGCGCGACTGGAACGGCTCAGTGACGGCGGGCGGCTCTTATGAGATCGCCGCCGGCCCAACCGCGGCGCGCACCGCGCGGGCGGCCGTTGACGCAGAGTGCGGAGGGCTTCCCGCGCTGGCCAGGCACGAGCTACGCCTTCTGGTGAGCGAGCTGGTGACGAACAGCGTCCGCCACGGCGGCCCCGCGTCTGATCCGATCCTGCTGCGGTTCGCTGTAGGCGCGCGGTCGGTGCGAGTGGCCATAAGCGATCGCGGAGATGGGTTCGACGCTCGAGGCGAGAAGCCGCCGCCGGGGGCGGAGTCCGGCTATGGGCTCTACCTCGTTGACCAGATCGCCGACCGGTGGGGCACGAGCAACGCGGGTGGAATGACGATCTGGTTCGAGTTGCGCCGCAACGACGCCGGGCGTGCGGCGGCCGCCGATGTTCCGGGCCAGCTCGGCCGGGCGGCCGTGCGGCTCGCCCGGCTCGGCGTGTGGGCCACTGTGCGCGTCCTGCGCACCGCTGCTCGTCGCCACCGCGATCGCGATCGGGCCTCCGCCACGAAAAGCTCTTCGGACTCGCGGCCAGCGCGTGCTGACTCCCAAGCGCGGGCGGCGCCCTCCGCAGCAGTGCAGTTCTCGCCCCCACCTGCCCCGGGAGCGGGATCGCAGCCTGGCCCCGCGGAGGCGCGCCGCCCAGCTGGCCGGAGAGGCCCGGGCTAGCGGAAGACGGCTCCCATCACATCGGCGCCGACTTCCGCGCTCTGGGCCCACACTGCCACCGCATGACCCTTTGGACCCATGGCGATGCCGTCCAATGTGGCGAATCCGACTGATGGAAGCCGCGCGGGCGGTGTGAACCGCCGGCCGCGGACGCCCAGGCTCCACCAGAGCCGGCTGCTCTTCGCGAAGAGCTTGTTGCCTCGCCGGCCCTGCCTGAAGTCGGTCCATGCAACGAGCGTGGCCCCGGCGGGGTCCACCGCGAGGCGCGGCGTGAGCGTCGACCGGGCCGCTCCCGCACCCGACACGGTGACCGGGCGGCCGAAGCTGTGGCCCCGGGCGGCCATCGCCACCCGCACGCGCGCTGGGCGCGTGGGATAGAAGCGCCAGGCAAGGGCGCTGTCGCCGCGGGCATTCACGGCGAGCTGAGGGTCTGCGGCCCCCGGCGGCGAGATCCGTCGCAGGCGTGCGAGCTGCCCGTCAGGGGACACCTGCTGGGCCAGCAGGATTGCTCGGCCGCCGCTGCGTGAGAGCCACGCGAGCTGGGCACCGCCGGCGTTGTCCACTCCCGACTGGAGCCGCAGTGCGAGGGCGCGGCCGCCCGCGTCGGGCCCCGCTCGCGCGAGTACGGGCACTGCTCGGCGTGGGCCGAAGCTCGTCGCGCCCGGCGCGCGCTGGGCGAACAGCACCTCACGGCGCCCTCCGGCCGCGGGCCGGTCCCAGGCCACCACAGCCGCGCCGCTTGGCGCCACCGACAACCGCGGGGCGCTGTAGCCCCGCGGCAAGGAGGGCGGGGTGCCCTGGTTGCTTGGCGCGTCCTGCGAGATGGTCTGCACCGGCAGGAACGAGCCATCCGGCAGGCGCACCTGGGTGCGCAGGGCATTCACGATCGGCGCGCCCGTGGGCGAGGTTGTGCCGCCATTTCCGTCCCAGGCGAACGTGACCGTGCCCGTCGAGTCGATTGCCGCCGTCAGACTCGCCAGGGCCTCACCGCGATTATCGAGTGCCGCGGGCGGGGACCACTGGCCGCTGAGCCCGGAGCGGACGGAGTACTCGGGAGGGCCGCCGGGACTGTCCCTGAAGACCCACACAAGCACCGCGTCGCCGCGGGGACTCACGGCGAGAGCCGCCAGCCCGACGAGTGGCGGGTTGATCATGTTGCCCGATGGCCGAACCTGGCGGACCGGGCCGAAGCGCGGCCCGACACCCTCGGCAACGTCGATCGACTGGTCGGGGTTGATCCACGCCGCCACAGAAAGGCTCGAGCCGCCGGCGAACAGCGCCGCGCCGGCGGGAGGCCCGCCGAGCCTCTGCGGCGCGCGCCAGCGATTCGCTTCGGCAACCGACGGCATCGAGGCAACGCAGAGCGCGCAAGCAAGAACGACGAACGCGCCGGCGATCTGTGCTGCAGGCCTCATGAACACAGCTTGCCCGTGCCCGCGCAACCACGGCATCCGCTGTTTCCCGCCTATCAGGGAGTAAGAGCTACGACCCAGCGCGCTCCATGCCGCCGGCCGCCAGGCTATGCAGCCTCGATTCCGGCCGCTCGGAGACCCTCGTCCCGTTCGTCAAAGCCATCCTGCCTGACGAGCTTTCCGTGCCTCACCGTGAACACGTAGATCCACTCGCGGTCGACCTCGATCCCGCTCCGCCGCCCCCGGAGTCGAAGACGCGCCCTCATGAAGACCTTGTCCCCCGACTCCAAGAACTCCTGTGGTAGCCACTGAACCTCGGACCAGTGGGCGGAGAAACGTTCGAGGTATCGACCAACCGCGTCAATGCCGGTGGCGGTCACCGCGCCGGGCAGGGCCTTCGCCTCGACAAGCTCCATCGAGGAATCGCATAGCGCAAGAGCGGCATCGGCGTCGCCGTCGTTGCACGCAGCCACCCACGCCTTGACCACATCCAGGCTGCCCGGCACCCGCCGACCATACTCGCAGCGGGCGTCGGTGGCCCGTCAACGCCTGAACGGCCGGGTGATCCGCGTCTTCAGGTTGAAGAGCCGGAGCACGACGCGGTCCGGGAGCGAACCCTGCGGCGGGAGCATCCCAATCTGGCGGGCGAACGTCGCACCGTCGTAGAAGACCGTGTTCCGCCGGATCAGGCCGTCCTCGATCTCGAAGAAGTCGACTCCGCGGAGCTGCACGGGCCTGCCGGTCGCCCGGATGCCCTGGAACGGTGCGCCGGTGAACGTTCCAGACGCGCGCCACTTCACGGCCGCCGTGCGCTCGTCGGCGACCACGTGTTCCACCGTGAGCTCGAAGTCCGGCATCGCGTCGAAGAGCTCTGCAAAGAAGGCGCGAACGCCGTCCTTTCCGTGGAACTCGCCAATCGCCACGAAGTCGTCCACGTAGTGATCCGGATGCCCTGCGGCGACGATCTGGTCGAGATCGCGCTTGTGCACCCCCTCGATCGAGGCGAGCGCGACCTCGCGTGCGTTTGGCTGTGTGAGAGTTGCCATCAGTTGAGTGTCCTTTCCGCCGCTTGCGCGGCAACGCGTAGTTCTTCGAGCGAGTCGGCCGCGGCTGCGGGACCACCCGCACTTGCGAAGGCCGTTGCCAGCCTCTCGGCGCCTGCTTTCTTGCTCATGGCCTCGAGCACAGCGCCGCGCAGCCGCTTTGGACCCAGCTTTCCCTTCGACAGCAGCACTCCGGCGTCGGCCACCGCAACGCGCCGCGCGACCTCGAACTGATCGCGACCGAACGGAACCGCGCACACCGGCACGCCGGCGGCCAGCGCCTTCTGGGTTATGCCCATGCCGGCGTGGCACACCACGCAGGCGGCGCGGTCGAGGATCGGGCGGTGCGGCAGGTAACGCTCGACCCGGGCATTCGCGGGTGCCTCGAAGCCCGCCGGATCGACACCGGCCGTGGTCGCTACGACGAAGACGTTCTCGCCGGCGAGGCCGCGCAACGCCGCCGTCACCAGCTTCCCGTCGTTCTGGAAGTCGCTCGAGCAGGTGGCGAGGACGAGCGGTTGGTCGACCTCGTCGAGCCACCCCAGCGATTCGCTGGGCGGATCCCAGGCACCGGGGCCGACGAGGCGGAAGTTCGGCGGCCAGTCCGAGCGCGGATACTCAAATGGCTCCGCGCTGTAGTAGAGGACGAGCGGCGGGACCTGCGCGAAGTATTCGGTCGCGTTCTCGAGCGGCCGCAGGCCGAGCGAGGCTCGCATGTCGTTGATCGACGGCAAGACCGTCCGCTCGAGGAGACCGAACACGAGCCTGCGTGCGACGGCGTCGCGGATCCTCCCGACGGCACTGTCGCTCGGCGCGAGACCAAGCCCATACGGCGGCACATCGCGCGAGGGAACCGGCACCGGGAAGTGCACGACATGCGCCCACGGCAGGCGCGACCGCTCGGCCACCGCGCTCGCACCGAACGCGGTCACGTCGACGATCAGGGCATCTGGGCGTTCGGTCTCGATCGCGCGCTCGAAGTCGGGGATCTCGAGCTGCGCGCGACGGACGAGATTTTGCACGTCGCGCTTCTGCGCACCGATTGGGGTTCGCGCCTTCCAATCGTCGTTCTCGATCTCCTCTAGCCGCGGATCCACCGCCACGACGCGCAAGCCGAGCCGTTCGAGTGGCGCCGCGGCGCCGGCGCCCGTGTACACGACCACCTCGTGGCCACGCCGGCTCAGCTCGAGCAGGGTCGGGACCGTCGGATAGACGTGGCCGAGCAGCGGATTGGTGTAGACGAGGAAACGGGTCATTACTGCCTCCCTTACGTGTCGTGGCGTGTCACGCCGGCAACCATCTCTCCGAGCGCCGCGGCCGTGGCCTTGCTGCCCATTCGCAGGTCGCGGCGCAGGAGCTTCCACATGTAGACGTCTGTGATCGCGATGAGCTGGGCGCGCAGCCGCGCTCGCGCGGCGCCACGGCGCTGCGACAGCTGCGGCTCGAATGTGCGGGCGACCCAGTCGTAGTGCAGCTCGCGCCCGCGCTGCGCGATGCGCTGAAACGCCGGCGCGCGGTGCTCTTGGGCGAGCAGGCGCATGATCGCGTCGCCGTAGCGGTCGTAATCCGCCACGGCGCGACGGACCGCAGCCGCGGCGTCGCCCGGGGGCACGTCGTTTCGCTGGCTGTCGATCGCGTCGTCGGCGGCGTCCGCTACGGCATCGAGCAGCGCCTCCTTCGTGCCGAAGCGGCGCAGAACGGTTCGCACCGTGACCCCCGCGCCTGCGGCGACATCTTCCAGCGACACCTGCTCGAAGTCCTTCTCGGTGTAGAGCACGAGCGCGGCCTCGATGACCCTCTCGTGCGTACGTGCCGCGCTCTCGGCGCGTGCGACCATCCGATACGGGCGCCCGCCGCGGGAGCTGGAAGGATCGGCCGCAAAATTCATGTCACCGTACCGTGACACGAATTGCCTAGAATGTCAAAACGCGGCCGCAGGCAAGCGGCTACTCAGATCAACGGCGATATGAGGCGAGAGAGGGCTCTACAAACAGCAGACCAGTGAAGCGGATGATGGGACTCGAACCCACGACCTTCTGCATGGCAAGCAGACGCTCTAGCCAACTGAGCTACATCCGCGAGAGCGAGTGAGTATAGCCCCAGGTGGTGCGCCTGAACGGTCGCGGGCTGGGTATAGAAGCTGCATGGGGCCGCGCATCCCTACCCGGTGGTGCTCGTCCACGGCACGTTCGAGAACCAATCCATGTGGGAGACCGTCGCGCCGCAGATCAAGGCGGCGGGCTATTGCGTCTTCAGCCTCGACTACGGCAACAACGCGACCGGTGACATCCCCACCTCGGCGTCGCAGCTCGGGAGCTTCCTGGACCAGGTGCTGGCCGAGACCGGCGCCTCGAAGGTGGACCTCGTGGGTCACAGCCAGGGCGGCATGATGCCGCGCTACTGGATGAAGTTCGACGGTGGAGCCGCGAAGGTCGACGACCTGGTGGGCATCGCGCCGTCCAACCACGGCACCACGAACCCGCTCGCCGCGCCGGCGGGCTCCTTCTGCCCGGCATGCGCGGAGCAGGCGGCAGGCTCCGCCTTCATCACCAGCCTCAACGCGGGCGGCGACACACAGTCCGGCCCGGACTACACCGTCATCTCCACCCGCTACGACGAGGTGGTGACGCCCTTCACCTCGCAGGCGCTGACTGGCCCTTCCAGCCAGGTGACGAACGTGGTCCTGCAGAGCCAGTGCCCGCTCGACGCGAGCGAGCACCTCACCATCCCGGATGATCCCGTCACGCTGCGCTGGGTGCTCGACGCGCTCGGCCGGAGCGGTCCGGCGGATCCGGCGTTCAAGCCAAGCTGCACCTAGGACACCGCGGCCGCGTATTCACTCGCGGTCCCGCAGCCGCTGCAGACGCGGTCGCGTCCACTGCGCTTGGCCTCGTAGAGCGCGGCGTCCGCCTCGGCGAACACGGCGGCATAGTCGAACGCCCGCCCGCGCTCGGATGCGCTCACGCCGAGACTGAGCGTCACGTCCACGCCCCCGCCCACGGCTCCGGCCGATACCGCGCTGCGCAGCTCCTCGGCGAGCGCCTCCGTCTGAGCGGCGTCCGCGCCCGGCAGGAGCACGAGGAACTCCTCGCCGCCGAGGCGGTAGGCGAGGTCGAAGGCGCGGAGCTGCTTGCGCAGCACGTAGGCCACGTCACTGAGGACGGCGTCGCCTGTGGCATGGCCGAGCGAGTCGTTCACCTGCTTGAAGTGGTCGAGGTCGGCGAGGATCAGCCCGATCGGCTCGCCGCTCAGCTCGGACTGCTGCGCGAGCTCCGCCACGCGGCTTGCGAGGGCGTTGCGGTTGAGCATGCCGGTGAGCGGGTCGATCACCGCTTCGTTGCGGTGCTCGAAGTCCGAGCGCATCAGTGCGGTGGAGAGCATCGCCACGGCGACCACGAGCGCGATCGGCGCGACGAGCAGCGTGGGGTTGTGGAGCACTGCGCCGGCCGCGGTGGAGAACGCGACCGTGAGGAGCAGCGCGAGCGTGAAGGCCACGCCCGCGATCACCCCACGCAGCGAGAAGCGCGAGCTGAGCGTGACGACGGGGATGGCGAACCACGCCATCGTGGGGTTGTGCGGGCCGCCGCTGAGCGCGACCGCCACGGCGATCGCCACCTCGCTCGCCGCCCATGCCGCAAACAGCCAGTACTCGGGCCGCTCCGCTCCCTCGGTGCGCGGCTCGGCGAGCCGGAACCCGAGCGCGGCGAGAGCCAGGGGCGCGAGCGTCCACCAGCCGAGCCAGGGGCCGCAGATGAGGAGCGCGAGGCCGAGCATGCCGATGGCGGCGGCGCGCACGGGCAGGATCCGCCGCTCCATGTCGAGCATGCGGTCGCGATCCATGTCGTCACGGCAGAGCCACGAGCCTCCGGTCATGGCGGTGGTTATCGGCACAGCGACCCACCAATTTGAGGTATGAACCCTGACGGCCACCCGCCGGGGGCCGTCCGCGCCCGCCCGCTACGCTTGACCCGCTCCGGCGCCGTGGCGGAGTGGTTACGCAGCGGCCTGCAAAGCCGTTTACACCGGTTCGATTCCGGTCGGCGCCTCTGCCCGGGTGCGGGCCCGCTCCCGTCGCCCGGCAACCCAGATGGTCCGCTACCTCATCCGCCGTCTTTTCTGGGCCGTCGTGACGCTGATCTTCGTCAGCTTCGTCACGTTCGTGATCTTCTACGTGCTTCCGCCCGGTGACCCGGCGGTGCTGCGTGCCGGCCACTCCGCAAATCCGCAGCTGGTCGCCGAGATTCGCCACCTGTACGGCCTGGACCGGCCGTTCTGGGTCCAGTACTGGGACTACGCCAGGGCGATCGTCCTGCACTTCAACTTCGGCTACAGCTACCAGGTCTCGCAACCGGTAAAGACGCTGATCTTCGACCGCCTGCCGGCGACGCTCTCGCTCACCGTGGGGGCGGTCGTGATCTGGATGGGCATCGGCATGGCGGTGGGAGTGATCTCGGCCGTCCGCTGCCGCAGCCTGCTCGACCGCCTCACGATGACCGGGGCGCTTCTGGCGATCTCTGCGCCCATCTACTGGCTGGGGCTGGTGGCGTTGTTCCTGTTCTCAAACGACATCGGCAAGATCCACATCTTCGACGGCGCCGGCACGTACACAGGGCTGACCGCCGACCCAGCTCGCTGGTTCGGCTCGCTGATCCTCCCGTGGCTCGTGCTCGCGGCCAGCCTGGCCGCCTTCTACGCGCGACTACTGCGAGCGCAGCTGATCGAGGTGATGGGGCAGGACTACATCCGGACGGCGCGCGCCAAGGGCCTGCCCGAGCGGCAGGTGATCTGGCGTCACGGCGTGCGCGCCGCGATCACGCCGATCGTCACAGCGCTGGGCATCGACATCGGCGTCCTGCTGGGCGGCGCCGTTCTGGTGGAGACGGTGTTCGCCGTTCCCGGGGTCGGCTACCTGGCATACCAGGGGATCCAGAGCGCCGACCTGCCGATCATCCAGGGCACGGTGCAGCTGGCGGCCTTCTTCATCGTGATCGCAAATCTCGTCGTCGACGTGGGCTACGCGTTTCTCGACCCACGGGTGCGCTACTCGTGAGCCCGCCTCAGCGGCCCGGCTTCAGGTTCCAGCTGAACGTCTGCTTGCCGTTGTCCTGGCGCTCGCTGCGCCTGTGATGCAGGCGGCGGCCCGGCTTCCATGACGTCTCCGCCGGGTCGAACAGCGTCGGGAGCTGGAGCTCGCGCTGCTCGGTGGCGGGAGGGCCGCCCTGCGAGTCGGCGCACGACTCCGTCACGCTGAGCTTGCGCCTCACGTCGATCAGCCCGAGCGTGGTCATGCGGCCGAGCGGGTCCTTGTCGAGCGCGAGCGAGACGCTGGTGAGCGGATGGGGCAGCCACTTCTTCAGCGCGAACGTGTCGGACACCGAGTAAGAGCAGTCGCCGCTTTCGGTCTCGCTGTAGGAGACCTTCCCGGCGGTGACCTTGTAGAGCCCTGTGAAGCCGCCCTCGAACGCGCTCACCTTGTAGAGGCGGAACACGAGGCCGCCGATCTTCCACTGGCCCTTCACGTCCCGTCCGGCATCGTGACTTTCGAACGAGCCGCTGATCGTGCCGCGGTAACTCTCCGCGTAATGGGGCCGCGACACCGCGAGGGCGTTCGCGGGCACCGCGAGGGCGCCTGCGAGGAGGAGGGCTGGCCAGATGCGCATCCGCCGAGCGTAACCCGGCGCCCCACTTGACCGCCACCGGCGCATCCAGCTACCTTGCGCCGACAGCCAGGCAACAGGGAGGTTGCGCAATGAGGGGCGTGCTTCCTGTGGTCGCCTGTGCGCTGGTGGTCGCGCTCGGCGGCTGCGGAGGTGGAGGCGGATCGAAGAGCGGCACCAACCCCGCGAAGGGCGGCTTCATCGTGGGCGCGGACGACGTGTGCGCCATGCACCTGAGGACCATGATCAGCTGGCTCAACCAGCCCCAGTCGGGCCCGGACTGGCGGCAGCAGGCAGTTCAGGACGAGGGCATCTACGAGATCATGAACCGCTCGATCCGGAGCCTCGAGGCCCTCGGTCCTGCACCCGGTCCGGGCGTCGAGTCGTTCGCCGGCTACGTGAAGACGCTCAAGGCACGCGCCGCGCTGTTCCGGCTCACGAGCGTCGCGTTCCAGCACCGCGACACCGTCACCGCGCTCGGATTCGAGCGCCGGGTGAAGGAGATCGACGCGCAGGGCGACCACTACGCACACAGCTACGGCCTGCGCGTCTGCGGCACCGGCCTGCAGGATCTGGCGAAGGCGTTCAAGGCGGCCGGCTGGACACAGCAGAAATAGCGCGAGCCCGGAGGCTTTCACCGTCCGGGCTCTGCGCACTCCTGGGGAGGAGGCCTTCTAGCTCATCCGCCTGCGGCCTTGAGCGCGGCCTCGGCGAGCTTGAGGTGAGTCTTGAGGGTCGGCAGCTCACGACGCGCGGACTGGCGCACGTGTGCCTGCTTGCCGTTCTTCGCCTCGTTCGATGCCTCCGAGATGTCCTGCTTGTGGTCCTGCACCTCGAGGCTCGAGTACCAGCGGTCGAACTGGTTGCCGCTGAAGCTGCTCACCACCTGGAGCTGCCAGACCTGGGTGAAGCTCGGCTTCGCGGGGATCTGCGTGTGCAGCTTGTTGGCGAGCGTCTTCGCCTCGCGCAGTGACTTGGTGTGGTCCTTGATCAGCGTCTGCGCAAGCGTGCGCACGGCCGGCGTCTGCGACTTCTGCAGCGCGAGCCTGCCGCCCTGAATCTCGAAGCGGTCGCCCTGAATCGAGCTCTGCAGGTAGTTCTCGTCGAGGCCGAGCGAAGAGTTCGTCTTCGCGGTGTGAGCGGAGCCGAACGCACCGCTCGTGCCCGCCGCGAGCACGGACGCCACGGCGCATGCAGCTGCCGCCATTCCAATGCGTTTCATGTGAACGGGTCCTCCTGAGCGTCTGGTCGTAAGGGAGATGCGGTGCGCTGGGCTACCCGGCGTTCTGGCGCCAAAACGACAGTCGCTCGAGAGCTTCCTTAGGTCCGTAGTTCGAGGTTGCGGCGCACGGCGCATTACGGATGGCATTCCGCGCGGGCGGCGTAGGTTCGAGCTATGAGAATGATTCCCTCAGCCGCGGTAGCGGCGGCGGCGTGTGGCCTGGCGTTCGCCG
This sequence comes from Thermoleophilaceae bacterium, assembly GCA_036378175.1. Taxonomy (GTDB): domain Bacteria; phylum Actinomycetota; class Thermoleophilia; order Solirubrobacterales; family Thermoleophilaceae; genus JAICJR01. The sequence goes on along the minus strand of DASUWY010000018.1, from coordinate 35,777 downwards.
CGCCCGCGGACGCGTCCTTTCCGGGCCGCAACGGCAACATCGCATTCACGAGCTTCCGCCACGGCACCTACGACATCTATCTCGCTTCGCCCGCCGGGGCGGTGAAGCGGCTGACGAAGACCGCGAACCTCAACGAGATCTCGCCCGCATGGTCGGCGAACGGCAAGAAGATCGCCTACGCGCGGCGGGACTTCACCGACCAGAACCATCCAGGACCATTCGAGATCTGGGTGATGAACGCCGACGGTTCACACCGCCACAGGCTGGCGCGCGGCAGCGAGCCGGCCTGGTCGCCCGACGGCAAGCGGATCGCATACGTCGGGCCGCGCCAGCCGCGCGTGAGCCGGCCGGACATCTGGGTGATGAACTCGGATGGCAGCCATCGCAAGCGCCTCACCACTGACAGGCTGAGCGACCGCAGCCCCGACTGGTCGCCGAACGGCAAGTGGATCGCGTTCGCAACCGACCGCGGAAAGAGCCACGACATCTGGAAGATGCACCCCGACGGAACACACGCCGTGAGGCTGACGGCGCTCGGCCCGTACGACGATCAGCCGAGCTGGGCACCGAGCGGCAAGAAGATCGCCTACGTGTCCCGCAGCAGCGGCGGCCTCATGCACCTGTGGACGATGAACGCAGACGGGTCCGGCGCCGCTCCCGTGGGGAACCTCATCGCCTACCAGTCGGCCTGGTCGCCGGACGGCAAACAGATCGCGTACGACGCCGCTGATCTGGCGGGCGGTATGGCCGACCTCTTCCGCGTGCCGCTCTCCGGTGCTCAGCCGGTGAACCTCACGAACAGCACCACGCTGAACGTCGAACCGAGCTGGCAGCCGCGCTAGCGCTTAGGGCGAGAGCCGCTCGGCCAGGTACTTGAGCGCCAGCGGGTAGCGGTAGTCGATCCCGCCGTGCGTACCGTCGAAGAGCTCGAAGTGGACGTCGGTCACACCGATGCCGGCGAGCGCTCGGCGGAACGCCTCCGCGCCGAGGTCGAGGAACCATTCGTCGCGCGTTCCCGCGTCGATCCAGATCGCGCGCATGCCGCGCAGCGCCTCGGCGTGCCTCGGCACCATCCGTACCGGGTCCCAGTCGAGCCAGCGCTCCCATATATCGGGCCGGAGCTCCCCGGTGTCGACGTCGAAGGGAACATGCACGGTGCCGTCCTCGTCCGCCGAGTAGCAGGCGGCCATGCACCACGCGTTGAGCAGCACGTCGTCGCCGGACTTGTCCGGGATGCGGCTGCGGAAGTCCTGCCAGAAGTTGTCGAACGAGCCGTCGTAATGGTCGCGCAGCGCACGCACCGCGTCGCGGAACTCGGGCAGGTAGCAGCACTCGAAGAGCGCGTCGCCCGCGTGCGTGGCCAGGCCGCCGAACAGGTCCGGCCGCAGCATCGGCGTGACCATCGCGCCGTAGCCCCCGCTTGACTTCCCCGCGATGCCGCGATGCTCCGGCGCCGCGAGCGTCCGGTAGCGCTCATCGACCCACGGCACGATCTCGTCGCACAGGTACGTGTGGTAGTTGCCGGTGCCGGGCGAGTCGAGGAACTGGGCGCCGCCGTAGGACGTCCAGGCGTCCACCCACACGGTCACGCAGGGCGGGGCCTCGCCGCTGGCGAACAGCTCGTCGCTCGTCTCGGTGAAGTTGCGGCGGAAGGGGCTGCGGTTCCGCCACATGTCCACCTGGCCGGTGAGCCCCTGGATCATGTAGACGGACGGGTAGCGGCGCTCGGGTTCGTCGTCATAGCCGGGGGGCACGTACACCCAGAGCGGGCGCTCATGCGGGTCGCCGAGCGGGTTTCCGCGCAACGCCTCGCTCTCGAACACGTGCTCCTCGTAGCGCCCGGCCGGCTCTGTGCCCCAAGGCAACATGCGCGCGACTGTAGCGGGGGCGGCTCAAGGTCGTCCGGTGGGCTGCCGATCCCACGTGCAAGGACCGACGAGCCAGCGCCTCTCTCTAGATCGTTGGTGGCACGTCCGTTTTCGAGAGGGCCCCCGCGCGGGGCCCTCTTGTTTGTGGGGTTAGGATGGCGTCGTGCGCTATCTCGTGACCGGAGGGTCCGGCTACATCGGCAGCCGGTTGGTGGAGCGGCTCTCGCAGCGCGACGACGTCGAGCGCATCCTCATCTGCGACGTCCGCCCGCCCAGCTCGTTTCGCCCGAAGGCGGAGTTCGAGCAGCTCGACGTGACCGACAAGGCGCGCGTGCGCGAGGTGATCGAGCGGGAGAAGCCGGACGTGCTGATCCATCTCGCGTTCCTCCTCAACCCGATCCACGACGAGTTCCGCATGTACGAGGTGGACGTGGGCGGGACGCAGAACGTGCTCGAGGCGGCGGAGAACGCCGGGGTGCAGCAGATGCTCGTCACCTCGTCGGCCACCGCGTACGGCGCCTTCCCCGACAACCCGGTGCCGATCTCGGAGGACCAGCCGGTGCGCGGCGTTCCCGACTTCGAGTACGCGCGTGACAAGGCCGAGTGCGATCGCCTCTGCCAGCTCTGGGCGCTGCGCAATCCCGACCGCGTGATGACGATCGTGCGTCCCTGCATCGTGCTCGGGCCGAACGTGAACAACTACATCGTCCGGCTGTGGACCGACCAGCCCTTCCAGATGGACGTGGGTGGGGGCGACACGCCGATGCAGTTCGTGCACGAGGACGACCTCGTGGAGGGTCTGATCCTGCTGATCGAGGGAAGGCACGGCGGCGCCTTCAACGTTGGGGGCGACGGCACGCTGACCATCAACGAGTGCGGCGACATCATCGGGATGAAGCGGCGCAAGATGCCTTTGAAGATGGCGTGGCGGCTCGCGGGGATGATGTGGAAGCTGCACCAGTCGGAGACCCCGCCCGGCAACCTTCACTTCGCCCTCCACCCGTGGGTGGTGGCCAACGACAAGCTCAAGTCGGTGGGGTGGAAGCCGCGGCATTCCACGCGCGAGACGTTCGAGATCGCGATGCGCGCGCGGGGCAAGCTGCCGGCGAACGGAGACGGCGGGACGGCCGCCGTGCCGGACCCCGCGCAGCCCGTCGGCGCCTAGAGAACGGCGCTTGGCCACTGCTATGCTCGCGCCCCTGTAGAGGGCGGTTAGCTCAGTTGGGAGAGCACCAGCTCGACAAGCTGGGGGTCACTGGTTCGAGCCCAGTACCGCCCATTGTCAGGCGGCTGCGGAGCGTCGTCTGACTTTGTCCTCGGGGTGTGGATGTGCGGAGCACTATCCACACCCTGCGTCCTCGTCAGACTCGCTCCTCGCTCGCCTGACCATGGGCGGTGGTCGCTCAGGCGCTCTGGCGCACCGAACCCGCTTCATACGAGCGACGCCACTCCGCCATGCAAGCCCCGAACCGTTTGATCGAGTAGTCCGCCGTTCATCTTTGCGGGCGGGCACCGATGGCTGGCGGGCGGATCGTTCCTAGCGTCGGGTCGTGATCTATCTGTTCGTCCTGGCTGTCGGGCTGCTGGCCGCTTTTGGCAACGCGGCAACACCGCCCGCGCCCGAGCAGATTGCCGTTTCGCTGGCCACTCACAATGGCGGAGATGGGAGTGGGGGGATGGTGCTGATCAATCCGTCGGGGCGCCGGCTGGCTGTGCTCACCAAGCGGCGCGCCGGGCGCGAGGACAGTGAGCCCGCGTGGTCGCCTGACGGCTCGCGCCTGGCGTTCACCCGCACTGCCGACGGTCGCCGGTCTTTTCAGATCTACGTCATGCGCGCGGATGGCAAGGGTGTGCGACGCATCACGCGCGGGCGCTTTGACTACAGCCCTTCATGGTCGCCCGATGGACGCTGGATCGCCTACCGGTCGAACGGGGCGCTGAGGATCGTTCACCCTGATGGGACGGGTGGGCGATCCGTCCCCACCCGCCGGCCTACCGAGGTTGAGTATCCGGGGTGGGCGCCCGGCGGCAGAATCGCCTACTCGTACTGGTCCACGATTCCGCAGGACTGGCCGGCCGCGTGCCACCGAGCACGCAGTGGCTGCGGCCACGTGATCTCGTCGCGGCTCGATGGCAGCCGGCGCCGGCTGATCGTTCGGGGCCGCGATGCGCACTGGTCCCGGGATGGGCGCATGATCGTGTACACGGGGCCCGACGGCGGGGTCTATGTCGCGCCGAGCGCGGGTGGCGGCGGGCGGCTGCTGGGCCGGGGGTATCGCGCCGAGTGGTCGCGGGACGGCAGTCAGATCGTGTACGCGCGCCTCGGCAGCCGGCCGAGCCAGGATTCCGTGTGGATCATGAATCGCGACGGCTCGAACGCCCACCGCATCAGCCGCGGTGCCTCAAACCCGGCGTGGCGACCCTGAACCGTGCTCAGTACGGGTAAGGACCCGGGGTCTGGGGAGGCGGTGTGCTCGACGGCGCGTTGCTCACCTTGAACGTCATCCAGGTGCCGCCGAAGCTTTGAATGCCCTGGCCGTTGGCTGTGCCGGCCCTGCTGTCGCCGGCGAAGGTGTAGAGCGGGTCTGACCCGATCGTCACCTGGAACCTGTGCCCGCGTTTGAAGAGGTGGGCGTGGCCGGTCATTCCGGAGGGGAGTCGCAGCTTCGTCTTCTTCGACGCGACCGTGAATGGATGCCAGACACTGAGGCAAGTCGAGGAGGTGCAGAGCAGGTGGCGCCTCGTCTCCGGCTTGAGCCGGTAGAGCGTGCGGCCATTCGGAGCCGCGAGCACGCTCGAGTTGAGCGAGGACACCTGCTCGGCCTTGAGGGTGACGTGCCGTGTGGCACCGGAAGCCGGCGCGGCGATGATGGCTGCGCCTGCGAGCGCTAGGGCGACGATGCGGCTGCGAAGCATCGTGAACAGAGACGCCGCGATCCGCCGAAAACTTCCCCCGCCTACGACTTTTCCGCGACGAAGGCGATCTTGCGCACCCGTCCGTCCCGCATCCAGTCGCTCCACAGCCGGTGGGCGGCGAGCAGCTCGTCGAGCGCCTGCTGCCCGATGTCGGCCGCGATGTTCGCGGCGTCGGCTGTGAACGCGTGGATCAGCGAATCCGCCACACCCCGGTGGGAGTCGCTCCAGTCGTCGCGCCAGCGCACCACCAGTCCCGCCCGCTCGAGGTGGAGGAGCATCTCGTCGAGCGGCGTCAGCCACACCGTGTCGGCATCGGGCATCCTCTCGCGCTCTTGTTCTGTGAGCGGCAGCCCCTCTTCCAGCGTGAAGGCGAAGCGCCCGCCGTCGGTGAGCGCTGCGGAGATCTCGTCGAGCAGCGGCTGCTTCTCGGGAAACGCGAGCATGGTCTCCAGCAAGAGCACCACGTCGAACGGACCGGGCGGGAGCGGGGGGACCTGAGCGACCTCGAAGCGGCAGGGGAGGGCGCCGGCACGCTCCCGCGCGATGTCGAGGGCGCTGGAGCTGAGGTCCACGCCCAGGTAGCGGCAGCCGAGCTCGCGCGTGATGAAGCGCCCGGGACCGGCGATTCCACAGCACACATCCAGCACGGACACGCCGGGGCCAATCCCGGCGCGGCTCGCGAGCTCGTGGATCTGGCCGGCGGTCATGAAGCTCTCCTGCTCGACGAACTCGCCGGGCGGATAGGCCGCCACGCGCGCCCGCGCGAGACCCGCCACAAACGGGGTGCGCTCGTCCTGCTTCACGAAGTCGCGGCCGGGAAGGATCGGTGTGGCGCGGGCGTCATCTGTTGGCATGGAGCCTAAGCAGGGAGCGGTGGTTACCGCACATGGGGGGTCCATGCCCGAGGCGGGGCCGCTTGCCGGCCTTTTGGCTCAGCTGCTCCTGATCGCTGCACTTGCGGCCACCATCGGGCTCGACGGCGCCGGCCGGGCCGTGGGAATCACGTGCGCTGTGGCGTTGAGCGCCGGACTGGCGCGCGGCATGGCGTACTTCGGCTCCGAGCGGCTGGCGCCGGCCGATTGGATAACGCTCACCCGAGGGACGCTCGCCGTGGGAGTGGCTGCCCTGGTGGCGCACTCGTTCGGCGGCCCGATTCCCGCCACGCTTCTCGTGTCGCTTGCCGGTGCGGCGCTCGCGCTTGACGCCCTCGACGGCTGGGTGGCGCGCCGCACGCAGACCGGCGCGCTCGGCGCTCAGTTCGACGGTGAGGTGGACGCGTTCCTGATCCTCGTCCTCAGCGTGTACGTGGCGCGCTCGACAGGCGCGGTCTGGGTGCTCGCGATCGGCGCCGCACGCTACGTCTTCCTCGCTGCCGGCTGGCCGCTGCCGTGGATGCGAGCGTCGCTCCCGCCGCGCTACTGGCGCAAGTTCGTGGCCGCGACGCAGGGCATCGTGCTCACCACCGTGGCCGCAGACGTGCTCCCGGCGCCGGTGAACTACGCGGCCCTGGGCGGCGCACTCATCCTGCTCGCCGAGTCCTTCGGCCACGACGTGTGGTGGCTGCGGAGCAACCGCCACCGTGCTCCCGGACCGCCTCCAGCCGGCCGCGACTCGACGCCCGCCACCCCAGCCGGCCCCTGGCGTGGACGGCTCAGGACCGGTGCCGCCGCCGCGCCCACGATCCTCGCGCTCCTCTTCGTGTGGGGAGCCCTTGTCGCGCCCGACCAGCCGGTTCTGCTCAAGCCGGCCGCCTTTGTGCGGCTGCCGCTCGAGGGCCTCCTCGTCCTGTCCCTCATCGTCCTCGCGCCACCACGGGTGCGACGCGTGCTCGTGTGGGTGGTGGGCGCACTGCTCAGCCTGGTCGTCCTGCTGAAGGTCCTCGACCTCGGCTTCTTCGCCGCCTTCGATCGGCCGTTCGATCCCTACCAGGACGTGAGCTATGCGAGCACGGGAGCCGAGACGCTCCGTGCGTCGATCGGGAACGCCACGGGCAACCTTGTGATCGGCGTGGTGCTGGCGCTCATCGCGGGGCTGTTCGTGCTCATGACGCTGGCCGTGCGGCGCCTCAGCCGGATTGCGGCCGCCAACCGCGGCTGGTCGCTCCGCGCAGCTGGCGCGCTGGGCGCCGCCTGGGTGCTCCTGTGGCTCGTGGGCGCAAACTTCGTTTCCCACACGCCGATCGCGGCCACGAGCGCGGCCACCCTCGCGGTTGACGAGGTGAAGGCGCTGCGGGCGGACATCCACGACCACGCGACCTTCGCGAAGGAGATCAACCACGACGCGCTGCGCGCGACTCCGGCAAACCGGCTGCTCACCGGCCTGCGGGGCAAGGACGTGTTGCTCGCGGTGGTGGAGAGCTACGGCAAGGTGGCGGTGCAGGGCTCGTCGTTCTCGCCACAGGTCGACGCCCTCCTCGACAACGGGACGAAGAAGCTGCACGCGGCCGGCTTTTCCGCCCGCAGCGCCTTTCTCACCTCGCCCACATTCGGCGGCATCAGCTGGCTGGCGCACTCCACGCTCCAGTCGGGCGTGTGGGTGAACAGCCGCCGGCGCTACGGGCAGCTAATCAACACCAACCGCTTCACGCTCAGCGACGCGTTCAAGCGGGCGGGATGGCGAACCGTCGACGACGTGCCGTCGAACGACCGCGCGTGGGCGCCTGGCACCACCTTCTACCACTACGACAAGCTCTACGACCGGCGGAACGTGGGGTACAAGGGACCGACGTTCGCCTACGCCTCGATGCCCGACCAGTACGTGCTCGGCGCACTTCAGCGCCGCGAGCTCTCGAAGCGGCACAGGCGGCCCGTGTTCGCGGAGGTGGACCTGGTGTCCAGCCATACCCCGTGGACGCGCATCCCGCGAATGATCCCGTGGAACCAGCTCGGCGACGGCTCGATCTTCAACAGGATCCCGGTGGCACACACGAGCAAGGACTCGCTGTCCGTGAACGCGGCGTGGGCGTGGCTTGGGGGAAGCGGTGCCTCGCGCATACGCGCGGCCTACGCGCAGTCGATCCAGTACACCCTGGGCAGCCTGGTGTCGTTCGTGCAGCACTACCCGGACCCCAACCTGGTGCTCGTGATGTACGGCGACCATCAGCCATGGTCAATCGTCAGCGGGCAGGGCGCGAGCCACGAGGTGCCGATCTCGATCATCGCCCACGACCCGTCGGTGCTCAAGCGGATCGGCGGCTGGGGCTGGAACGCCGGCTTGCGGCCGAGCCCGACCGCCCCGGTGTGGAAGATGAGCGCGTTCCGCGACCGGTTCCTGGGCGCGTTCGACACCCCGGCCACGAACGGCTAGCTCGCGGTGGACACGGCCGTGGAACCACAACGCAAGCGGCTCGCGGGCCTCGACGGCATCCGGGGCCTGGCGGCGCTGTTCGTGGTGGTGAACCACATCTTCCTGCGCGCGTTCCCCGGCTACCCGGCGGACCATGCCCCGTTCTGGGCGAGCTGGTTCATCTACGGGCGCTTCGCGGTGGTGGTGTTCATCGTGCTCTCCGGCTTCTCGCTGGCGCTTTCCCCGGCGCGGCATGGCTGGCGGCTGGGCAGCGCCTCGCGGTTCGCGTACCGGCGCGCGCGGCGCATCCTCCCGGCGTACTGGGCAGCGCTGGCCTTCAGCCTCGCGGTGGCCTGGCTAGTGGTGCCTCCGCCCGGGCAGGGCCTGCCCACCGGCACCTCGGTGGTCTCCAACGGGCTGCTCGTGCAGAACATCGTCCTCGCGCCAAGCCCCAACCGGTCGTTCTGGTCGATGGCCGTGGAGGCCCAGCTGTACCTCGTGTTCCCGCTGCTGCTCCTGATGGTCCGGCGCTTTGGCGCCGCCGTGATGGTCGCGAGCGTCACGCTCCTCGTGGCCGCGATCGGAATCGTGGGGCCGCACGTGACCAAGCTCCACACGTTCGTGATCCAGTCGCCGCCCGACCTCGCGGCACTGTTCGCGCTCGGTGTGCTCACCGCCGGGATCGTGGGCGCGAGCAGGGCGCGCCGCGCGTGGCCGTGGCACTGGCTGGCGCTCGCCGCGGCGCTTCCCGTGTTCGCCGCGATCTGGCTGCTGGGCTCCGTGTGGACGCTCGACCACCTTTACTGGGTCGACCTCGCTCTCGGCCCCGCCATCGCGTGCCTGCTCGCCGCGCTCGCCACGGGCCGCCCGGAGCGGCTGCTGCGCCTGCTCGACTCGCGGCCGCTTCGCCAGCTCGGCCTGTCGTCGTACAGCCTCTATCTGATCCACGGCCCGATCGTGGTCGTGGTGTACGAGCGGTTCGTGGCCGCGCGCTTCCACCACGGCGTGCCGGCCTTCCTCGTCACGGCGGCCCTGGTGCTGCCGCTTACGATCGCGGTCGCGCGTCTCTTCGCGGCCATCTTCGAGATCCCGTTCCAGCGGCGCAGCGGCGGCTGGTCCTGGCCTGCGTGGCGGCGCCGTCCCAGGACGCAGCAGGTGCCGGCATGAGCCGGACCGTGTGGCGCTACGGCCGCTACCTGGCATCGGCGGCGACGGTGAGCGTGCTGCTCTGGCGCCTGGGCGTGACCCCGTTCATTGACGGCATTCGAACGGTCGACCCCCGCGCGCTGGCGGCGGCCTGCGGCCTCGCCGTGCTCACCACGGTGTGCTGCGCCTTGCGCTGGACGATCGTGTCGCGCGCGCTCGGTGCGCGGCTGTCCCTGCCTGCGGCGGTGGCTGCGTACTACCGCTCGCTGTTCCTCAACGTCACGCTGCCCGGCGGAGTGGTGGGCGACGTGCACCGCGGAATCAGCCACGGGCGCGAGGTGAGCGACGTGGGCCTCGCGCTGCGGGCCGTGGCATGGGAGCGCTTCGCCGGTCAGGTGGTGCAGGCGGTTGTGACCGTGGTGGTGCTGCTGGTGCTGCCGTCGCCCGTGCACCCGTACATGCCGCTCGCGGCGGCCGGGATCGTCCTGGTGATCGCCTGCCTGGCAATGGTGGCGCGGGTGAAGCCGCGGCGCGGTCACACCATCTGGGCGAGGGCCCGGGCCGCCGTGGGTGGCGACTTCCGCAGGGTCGTGCTCGCCCGCAGAGCGTGGCTCGGGATCGCGGTGGCTTCCGTGCTCGTGGTCTGCGGCCACGCGATCACCTTCCTGATCGCCGCGCGAACCGCCGGGATCACAGCATCGCCGGGCCGGATGCTGCCGCTGGCGCTGCTCGTGATGCTGATCATGGTGGTGCCGAGCGTGGGCGGCTGGGGGCCGCGCGAGGGCGGTTCCGCGTGGGCGTTCGCGGCCGTCGGCCTCGGGGCGGGCCGTGGCGTGACCACGGCGGTGGTGTACGGCGTGATGGTGCTCGTGTCGAGCCTGCCCGGCGCGGCCGTGATCGTGGTTTCATGGGCACGCCGGGTTCGCCTTCTGGAAAGGGCTGAAGCGCGGATCGGAGAGGAGGTACTGCATGCCTGAGCGGCCGTACACGTTGTTGAGCTGCGCGCTGTCGCTCGACGGCTACCTCGGCAGTGCCGCGCCTCGCCGCCTCGAGCTGTCGAACGACGCCGACTTCGACCGCGTGGACGCCGTGCGCGCCTCCTGCGACGCGATCCTCGTGGGAGCGACCACCGTGCGCCACGACAACCCGCGGCTGCTCGTGCGGTCGCAGGCACGGCGCGAGGAACGCGCCGCCCGCGGCCTGGCGCCCTCGCCGATGAAGGTCACCGTCACCGAGCGCGTGGACCTGGATGCGCGTGCCGACTTCTTCGCCACCGGCGACGCGGAGAAGCTCGTTTACTGCACTAGCGCTCACGTGGCGGATGCCCGCTCGCGGCTCGGCCGCGTGGCAACGGTTGTGGACGGCGGCCAGCCGGTGAGGATGCGCGCGCTCACCGAGGACCTCGGGGAGCGCGGCGTCGGACGGCTGATGGTCGAGGGCGGCGGCAAGGTGCACACCCAGTTCCTCACCGGCAACCTGGCGGATGAGCTCCAGCTCGTGGTCGCTCCCTTCTTCGTGGGGGACTCCCGCGCCCCGCGCTTCGTCCTCGACGGCCGCTTCCCGTGGAACCCGGAGCGCCGCGCGGAGCTCGCCGAGGTGCGCCAGATCGGCGATGTTGTGTTGCTGCGCTATGCGCTCTCGACGCGGTTCCCAGCGGCGTGACGGTGCCCGGCGCCACGATCCGGACCCAGCTTCCGGTGCCGCTGCGCTTCGCCGACGGGTACACCACGCCCGCGCGCGTGTTCAGCTTCCACGGGCTCGTGGACGGCCAGGAGCACGTGGCGTTTGGCCTGGGCGACCGCGCAGCGCCGCTCACGTCCGGCACGGCCACGCGCGCGCCGCTCGTGCGGCCGCACAGCGAATGCCTCACGGGTGATGTGTTCGGCAGCGAGCGCTGCGACTGCGGACCTCAGCTGCGCGAGGCGGTGGAGCGCATCGGCGAGTCCGGCGGCTTCCTGCTGTACCTGCGCCAGGAGGGACGCGGCATCGGGCTCTACTCGAAGCTCGACGCCTACGCGCTGCAGGACACGGGCCTCGACACCTATGAGGCGAACGTCGCGCTCGGCCACGGTGAGGACGAGCGCAGCTACGTCGTGGCGGCGCAGATGCTGCACGCGCTTGGCGTATCGCGAATCGAGCTGCTCAGCAACAACCCGGACAAGGCGCGGCAGCTCCGGGAGTGCGGGATCACGGTCACCGCCCAGGTGCCGACGGGCGTGCACCTCTCGAGCGCGAACGCCCGCTACCTGGCCACCAAGGCGGGGAGCGGCGCGCATACGCTCGACATCCCGCTATCGGCGGCCTGAGCGCGGCAGCGCCAGCAGGTCGGTGTGGTGCAGGGTCACGGCCAGCTGTCCGCGCCGTGCCTGCTCGAGTCGCCGCCGGGCGTAGGCGTCCGCCCCGGCTGCCAGTTCGGGCTGCTGCTCGCTGGCGGCGCCCACCCAGCCGCTGAACCACTCCGCGGCCAGTTCGGTATGCGACGGGCCGAGGCGCCATGGGCTGGGCCGCACGAGCACCTCGGCACCCAGGTCGCGAAACCGCTCGACCGCTGCCGCTGCCGCGTCCGGGCCGAGCAGGCGGCCGCGGCGCTGGTGGGCATTGAACGCGTCCATCACGCGCGCGTCCAGCGGGTCCGCCGGTGCGAGCTCCACTCGGCCGACCACGGACAGCGTGAGCAGCGTCGGGCACCCAGCCTCGGCGCATGCCTCCACCACTCTGCTGAGCTCGCGGCCCGTGAGCATGTCGAGCAGCGCCGAGGCAGTGACGAGCGTCGCGCCCGCAAGCTCGTCCGGTGCGAGCCGGGTGATGTCGGACAGCCGGGTTTCCATGGTGGCGGCGGCCGGCACGCTGGCCGCGTCGAGCAGGGCCTCGTCGCGGTCGTGGAGAACCCAGTGCTGGGTTCCCGAGAGCAGTGGCGCGAGCCAGCGGCCCATTGCCCCGGTGCCGCAACCGAGGTCGTGGATCACGTGGGGACCGCTAGCCGGCAGGCGCTCCACCAGCTCGACCGAACGCGCCTCGGCGTCCGCTGGCTCCCGGAGAGCGAGCCATCGCTCGAAGGTCATCGCGAAGCCTCCGCCAGCACATCCGCAATGACCGAGGCGGTGGTGGACCAGCGCGGGAGCGAAGCGCGCCGCTCGCGAGCCGCGGCGCGCAGACGCTCTCTCAAGCCGGAGTCTTCGAGCCAGGCCCGGAGCGCGGCCGCGAGCGCCCCGGCATCGCCGGCGGGAACGAGGATGCCTCCGCCGCCGAGCGCCTCGGGCACCCCGCCCACGTCGCTCGCCACCACGGGCACGCCACGTGCGAGGGCCTCCGTCACCACCATGGCGTACGTCTCGGCGCGCGACGGCAGCACGAGGAGGTCCGCCGCCGCGTAGCTGCGGTCGAGCTCGGCGCCGGTCATCGGTCCGGGGAACGAAACGCGGTCCCCCAGCGAGTGGCGACGCAGAGCCTCGGCGAACCGAGGGTCGCGGTCGAGGCTGCCAACGCACACGCACTGCCAGGACAGCTCCGTCATGGTCGCCAGGGCGTCGAGCAGCACGTCGTGGCCCTTCACGGGAGTGGCCGCCGCCACGCAGAGCAGCGCCCCGCCCGCCGGCGTGCCCGTTGCCAGCTCGGCGCGGGGCGCGCCTGGCTCGGCCACGTGCACGCGCTCGCCCGGCAGCCCGTGGAGCTCCAGCAGCCGCCGCCGGCTCCACTCGCTGGTGGCGACGACGGAGGTGGCTGCGGAGAGCACGGCGCGTTCGTCATCGTGCTCCACGGGCATGTGCACGAGCACCACCTGGCGCAGCCGCTCCGCCTGGGGCACCAGCACGCTCGGCGCGGTGGATGCGATCAGCCCGTCGAGCAGAACCACCGCGCCGTCCGGGATTTCGTGCAGCGCGCGCTCCAGTTCGGCGAACGAATGGGCATCCGGAGGCGACCAGAAGCCGGGCACCGCACGCTCGCGCACCCACCAGCCGAGCGTGCTGAGCCCATCGGAAACCTGACGGTCATACACGTTGCCCCCGCTCGGCCGAGCGGGGTGGTCGATCCCGTCCGGCACCACGAAGTGGACCGTCCTCACAGGGCGCGTTCGTAGCTCGCCCAGGCCACGTGCGACTCGCGCAGAGTCACCACCAGGCCGTCGAGCTCGCGCGCGGACTCGCCGAGCTCACCGGCCCTCACCCTCTCCGCGAGCCGATCCGCCACCACGCGGGCGAGCGCCTCGGTGGAGGTGTTCATGCCGGCGAATGCGGGCTCGTCGTCGAGGTTGCGGTAATTGAGCTCCGCCAGCACGGCGCGCAACTGCTCGGTCGCGCGGCCGATGTCCACCACGATGCCGTCGGCGTCCAGCTCAGCGCGGCGGAAGGTGGCGTCGACCACGTAGGTCGCGCCATGGAGGCGCTGCGCGGGCCCGAACACCTCTCCCTGGAAGCTGTGGGCGATCATCATGTGGTCGCGCACGGTCACGCTGAACACAGGTCTAGACCCCGTCGTACGCGATCGTGTGACAGATGGCGGGCAGGCTTCCCCCGGCCAGGCGCGCCATCACGTCGGGCAGCTCGCCGAAGCGCGACTCGCCGGTGACGAGCGCGTCGAACGCCGGGTCTTGCAGCAGGTGCATTGCGAGCGCGAGCCGGTCGGCGCTGGTGCGACGTCCGGCACGGGTGGGGGAAAGGGTGCCCACCTGGCTGGCGCGGATCGCGAGCCGGCCCGAGTGGAACGCCCCGCCGAGCGACAGCCGCACCTCGCTGTCGCCGTACCAGCTCAGGTCGATCACCGTCCCCTCGGGCGCGAGCAGTTCGAGCGATCGCTGCAGCCCCGCCGAGGTCGCGCTGGCGTGCACCACGAGGTCGCGGCCCTCGGGAGCGTTCTCCGGCAACGCGAACTCCACGCCGAGCGCGCCGGCCACCTCCGCCCGGGCGGGATCCACGTCCACGAGCGTGACCTCCACTCCCGGAAATCCGCCGAGCAGGCGCGCCACGCAGCAGCCGACCATCCCAGCGCCCACCACTGCCACCCGGTCGCCCACGAGCGGCGCGGCGTCCCACAGCGCGTTCACCGCGGTCTCAACGGTTCCCGCGAGCACGGCACGCGCGGGCGGCACGTCGTCGGGCACCAAGGTCACGGCGGCGGCGGGCACCACGTAGGCGGTCTGGTGCGGGTATAGGCAGAAGACGGTGCGCCCGCGCAGCTCCCGCGGGCCCTCCTCCACAACGCCGACGTTCAGGTAGCCGTACTTCACGGGCGCCGGGAACTCTCCCTCCTGGAAGGGCGCCCGCATGGCCTCGTACTGGGCGGTGGGCACGCCTCCGCGGAACACGAGGGTCTCCGTGCCGCGGCTCACTCCCGAGCGCATGGTGCGCACCATCACCTCGCCTCGGCCGGGCTCCTGCAGCGTTACGGGCCGGATCTCGCCGCAGCCCGGCGCTCGGAGCCAGAAGGCATGCGCATCCACCTGCACGGGTCCCACCTTGCCAGAGACGCGCTGCCCGCGCGAGATCTTCCCGCGGGAAGAATCCGGCCTGCCGCCGCGTCTACCCCTGAAAGCCGCGCCATCGATCAAGGGAGGCGATCACCGATGGCGAGCAAATCGCAAACCGCGACCCCGCGCAGGTACCTGAGCGAAGGCGAGCGCGCCCGCACGCGTCCCGCGGTGGGCGCCCGGGCATTCCGCTATGCCGGTGCGCTCGCCCTGCTCGCGATGGGCGCCATTCATCTCGAGCAATACGTCAACGTCAGTTACTCACAGATCCCGACGATCGGAACGCTATTCCTGCTGAACTTCGCCGGTGGCCTCGTGCTTTCGATAGCGCTGATGAGCCCGCTCGAACGGTTGTGGGAGCACCGCGGCAGGCGGGCTCTGATCCTGCTCGCGCTGGCTGGAATGGCGATGGCGGTAGCATCGATCGTGTTCCTTCTGATCAGCGAGGGCACGCCGCTCTTCGGCTTCCGGGAGAGCGGCTATCGCCCGGCGATCGTGTTTGCGCTCGCCGTGGAGGCTCTGGCCATGCTCTGTCTCGGCGCGTTCGTGGCCGCACAGCTCAGGCGCTCATCCCCGCCGCCGGGCTGACGCTCGTCCTCGCCGTCGCGGGCTGTGGCCAATCCTCGGAGCCGCGTGCGTCCGCGCGCTCGCCGCGGGCGCCCAGGTACACGGTGATGCAGATGAACCTCTGCCTGTCGGGCCTCGGCAGTTGCTTCGGCAAGGTGGCGTACCCGGCGGTGGTGGAGGAGGCGATCACCGACATCCGTCGAGCGCACCCGGACGCCGTCACCTTCAACGAGGCGTGCGGCGGCGACGTCGCGCGCATCGCTCAGCAGACGGGCTACCAGGTGCGCTTCTCAAAGGTGATCTACGGCGGCAAGCCGCTGCCGTGCATCCGCCCGCGCGGCCGCGGGCTGTTCGGCGACGCGGTGCTCGCCAAGGGGGCCATCCAGACCGCAACCAGCCGCCCCTTCAAGGCGCAGGCAGCGATCGAGCGGCGCCAGTGGCTGTGCGTAACCACGCGGGGCCTCGACGTGTGCACCGCGCACCTCGCCACCCGCGAACCGGACGAGGTGGCTGCCAATGGCCCGCAGTGCGCCGAGCTTCGCGTGCTCCTTGCACGTCGGGCGAGCGCGCACACGGTGATATTCGCGGGCGATCTGAACCGTCGCGGCTCGTGCGCCCCGCCCGGGTTCTGGACCCGGACCGACGGGACCGCCGCCCAGGATCCCGGCCTTCAGCAGGTGTATGGAACCGGCACGCTCCGCTCGCCCTCGGCCGAGGTCGTGCCCGCGCTACGCACCGACCACGACGTTCTGCTGGTCAGTGCGCGACTGCCGTAGCGGGCCGCACCGCGGGCGGGCCGTCGTAGATCTTTCGCGACGGGCTCTCCGTGTTCGCCTCCCGCACGGCATCCACGTCGCCGTGGAAGTCGCCCCGCTGGGTGGGGTCGCTCAGCATGAGCGACGTGAGCTCGAACGCGCACAGCGCCACGTGGGGCAGCCAGTGCCTGCGGCCCTTCTTCCACTGCCCGGTGACGAAGGGCGTGGCTGCGAGCGCCAGCGCACCGGCAGCGTCGATCGCCAGGTGGCCCTGTACGGGATCAGCTTGACGATCCCGAGCGGGTAGTCGGTGAGCGTGCTGTAGCTCGCGTGCGTGGCGCCCGCGATCCTGATCTGCCGCGCGGACTCAGTGCCCTCGATGTTCGCGAGCCTGGGGAACACGGTGAGCAGCGTGGCGCCCACGCTGTAGTCGGTGAACCCGTGCAGGGTGGAGTCGATCGGCCGCGGGAATCTCATTTCCCGTTCCTTTCTGGCTTGAGGACCACCTTCACGCACTCGTCCTGCTTGTGCTTGAACGTCTCGTACGCGTCTGAGGCCATGTCGAGTCCGACCTCGTGCGCGATGATGAAGCTCGGGTCGATGTCGCCGTTCTTGATGTGCTCGTACAGCGGCTTCAGGTACTTCTGCACGTGGCACTGGCCGGTGCGGAGCTGGAGGCCCTCGTTCATGAACGCACCGGTGGGGAACTTGTCCATCAGCCCGCCGTAGACGCCCATCACGGACACGATGCAGCCGGGCCGGCAGGCGAGGATCGCGTCGCGCAGCGCCTGGCCGCGGTCGGTCTCCATGCGGTTGGCCTGCTTTACGCGGTCCGCGGCGTGCATCACGCCGTGCCCGTGGGTGGCCTCGAGGCCCACGGCATCGATCACCGCATCCGGCCCGCGCCCGCCGCTCAGCTCCTTGAGCTGCTCGACCACGTCGGGATCGTGGTCGAAGTTGATCGTGTGCGTGGCGCCGGCCTTGTTGCGGGCCATCGCCAGCCGGTAGTCGTACTTGTCGATCGCGATCACCCGCTCCGCGCCGAGCATCAGCGCGCTCGCGATGGCGAACTGCCCGACCGGGCCCGCGCCGAACACGGCGATCGTGTCACCGCCCGGGATGTCGCAGAGGTCGGCGCCGAAGTGCCGGTGGGGAAGACGTCGGAGAGGAACAGCACCTGCTCGTCGGTGAGGTCGTCCTCGATCTTGATCGGGCCAACGTCCGCGTACGGGACGCGCGCGTACTCTGCCTGGCCGCCCGCGTAGCCGCCCGTGATGCGGGAGTAGCCGAAGATGCCGGCGGTGGAGTGGCCGAAGAAATTCTCCGCGATCCCGGAGTTGGGATTGCTGTTCTCGCACACCGAATAGAGCTCGTGCTTGCAGGACCAGCAGTTGCCGCATGCGATCGGGAAGGGCACCACCACGCGGTCGCCGCCTGCAGGTTCTGCACGCCCTTGCCGGTCTCCACCACCTCGCCCATGAACTCGCGGCCGAGGATGTCGCCCTTCTTCATCGTCGGCACGTAGCCGTCGTAGAGGTGGAGGTCGGAGCCGCAGATCGCGGTGGAGCTGATCTTCACGATCGCGTCCCGGAGCTGGTACTTCGGCGACCGCCACAGGCGCTCGACCTCCTCCCGCGGCTTGTTGATCGTTATGGCTGCCTTTGAGTTCCATGCGGGCTGGGGCGCCCCGGAAGCGCCGTCCGAAACCAGCTTCCACAAAGGGTGCGGTGTACGTCCCATGAAGAGACGTGCCCGCATCCTGGTCCCGCCGCACTCCGCATGCGACGCTCATCTCGCCCGGACCCTCCGAGGTCCTTGGCGCCGGTACCGGGCGGGGTCAACGTCCCGGAACCCGTCCGGACCGGCGCCTGGCATCGCCTCCCGCCGCGGACCTGATCTCGCGGCCCACCTCGCCGCGCACGTGGCAGCCGGAGATGTGGTCGTTCACGAGGCCGCACGCCTGCATCGCGGCGTACACGGTGGTGGGGCCGACGAAGCGGAAGCCCCGCCGCTTGAGCTCCTTCGAGAGCGCGGTGGAGGCGGGCGTGACGGCCGGGAGATCGTCGCGCGTGCGCGGCGCGGGCCGCCGCGGCTCCGCGTAGCTCCACACGAGCTCTGAGAGCGGCACGTCCAGCGCGGCGGCAGCGCGCGCGTTCGCGATGGTCGCCTCGATCTTCATGCGGTTGCGGACGATTCCGGTGTCGCCGAGCAGGCGGTTCACGTCGCGCTCGGTGAAGCGCGCCACCTCGTGGATCTGGAAGCCGGCGAACGCGGCGCGGAAGTTCTCGCGCTTGCGCAGGATGGTGATCCACGACAGGCCGGACTGGAAGCCCTCGAGGCTGAGCCGCTCGAACAACGCGTCGTCGCCCCGCACCGGGCGGCCCCACTCCTCATCGTGGTAGGCGGCGTACTCGGGCGAGCTCGCGCCCCACCAGCAGCGCCGGCGGCCGTCCGTGCCTCTCACGAGAGATGAATCCACGCGCGGAATCATGGTGGTGGCACCCGACGCGTGGGATACGATCCCGGCCCGGAACCCCAGCCATGACGGACGACTCAACGCATCAGGGAGGAGGGGTTCTCGACCCTCAGCGGGCGCTCGGGTTCCTCGCCGAAGCAAGCGCCGTGCTCGCGCGGTCGCTCGACTACGAGCGCACGCTGGCGGAGGTGGCGCAGCTCTCTGTTCCGGAGTTCGCCGACTGGTGCGGTGTGGACGTGGTGCAGGCGGACGGCTCGCTGCGGCAGATCACGAGCGGCCACCCCGACCCGCGCGTCGAGGAGCTCCTGCTGGAGCTGCGCCGGCGCTACCGGGAGGAGAAGGGAACCTCAGAGGGCGCGATGCACGTGATCGCCACCGGCGAGTCCGAGCTGATGACGGACGTGCGCGACGCGCCGCGGATCGAGATCCCGTCCTCCGAGACCGGCCTCTACGAGACGCTCTCCCCGCGCTCCTACATGATCGTCCCGATGCTGGCGCGCGGCCGGACGATCGGCGCGCTCACGTTCCTCTCCACGCGGGAGGGCCGTCACTACGGGCCCGTGGACCTCGACTTCGCACACCACCTGGCGAGGCGCTTCGCGCTCGCGGCGGACAACGCGCGCCTCTACCAGGAGGCTGAGAAGTCGCGCGAGCGGCTCACCTTTCTCGCGCGCGCGAGCGAGCTGATGTCCCAGACGCTCGAGCTCGAGCGCACCCTCGAGCAGGTGGCGTACCTCGCTGTGCCCCGGCTGGCGGACTGGTGCGCGATCGAGCTGGTGGCCGAGGACGGCCGCCTGTACAACGCGGCCACTGCGCACAGCGATCCCGACAAGATCAAGTTCGCCGAGGAGATACGCAAGCGCTATCCGCAGGACCCGGATTCGCCCACCGGCGTGCCCAACGTGATCCGCACCGGCCGCTCGGAGCTCTACCCCGAGATCACCGACGAGATGCTGGTGGAGGCGATCGACGATCCCGAGCAGCTGCGCTTGATGCGCGAGATCGGCCTCAGCTCGATCCTGATCGTGCCGCTCACCGCGCGCGCCCGCACGCTGGGGGCGCTCACGCTCGTGCACGCCGAGTCCGGGCGCCGCTACGACGAAGAGGACCTTCGCTTCGCCGAGGACCTCGCCCGCCGCGCGGCGATCGCGGTGGACAACGCGCGCATGTACACGCAGGAGCACCACGCGGTGGTCACTCTGCAGCAGAGCCTTCTGCCGCGGCAGCTGCCGGACATTCCGGGAATCGAGTTCGCAGCGCGCTATCTCCCGGCCACCTCCGAGCTCGACGTCGGCGGCGACTGGTACGACGCCATCTCGCTCGGTGACGGCAGCGTGGGGCTCGTGATCGGCGACGTGGCCGGCCACGGGCTCGAGGCCGCGGCGGTGATGGGGCAGTTCCGCAACGCGCTACGCGCGTACGCGCTCGACGGTGAGGGTCCCGCGGCTGCAGTGGAGCGTCTCAACCGCCTCACGCGCACGTTCGAGCAGCACGACATGGCCACGCTCGTGTACGGCGAGTTCGACGCCGGCACGAGCAGCATGCGCTTCGTGCGCGCCGGCCATCCTCCGCCGCTGGTCCGCTCCCCGGACGGCACCGTGACCGCGATAAACGGCCGCGGCTCCCTGCCCGTGGGGGTTTCCCCCAACGCTCGCTACGAGGCGTCGATGCTCGACCTCTCTCCGCAGACCACGCTGCTGCTCTACACCGACGGCCTGGTGGAGCGGCGGGGCGAGACGCTCGAGGACGGCATCGCCAGGCTCGAGAGCGTGCTGCGCGACGCTCCGGAGTCGCTCGAGGAGCTGTGCGACCACGTGATCGAATGGAGCGCGCCGGATCCCGAGCGGGCGGACGACATCGCCGTGCTCGCGCTGCGCCCGGTGGAGGTGGACGCCGCGAGCTTCCACACCAGCCTGCGCGCCGAGCCGAGCGAGCTGTCGCGGCTGCGGCGGATGCTAAGGCGCTGGCTGCGGGCCACGGAGGCGACCGCGCAGGAGATCTACGACATCACGATCGCCTGCGGGGAGGCGAGCGCCAACGCGATCGAGCACGCGTACGGCGCCCGGCCCGCGAGCTTCGAGGTGGAGGGCGTGTTGGAGGGCGACACTGTAACGGTGTGGGTGCGCGACTCCGGCTCGTGGCGGGCGCCGCGTGGCAAGCACCGGGGGCGCGGCCTCAATCTGATCGACGCGCTGATGGAGGACGTGCGGATCGAGCGCGGCAAGCACGGCACGGAGGTGAGGATGCGACGGCGAATCGGATCGGAGACGTGATGGCGGAGATGGCGAGCCTGATCGTCGAGCGCCACGACGACCTGCCGGTGGTCCGGCTGGCCGGGGAGGTGGACATCTCCAACGCGTCGCGGCTCGAGCGCGACATCTCGGACGTCGCGCCCAACGACGACCCGGGCCTCGTGCTCGACCTGTCCGAGACCGAGTACCTCGACAGCGCCGGGATCCGCATCCTGTTCGAGCTCGCCGAGCGGCTCAACGGCAGGAGGCAGAGGCTGGCGCTCGTGGTCCCGGACGAGTCGCTCATCCGGCACTCCCTGCTCGTCACCGGGGTCGACAAGGCGATCGCGCTGCGGGACACCGTGTCCGGCGCCATCGAAGCGGTCCGGACTGGGTAGGCTCGCGGCGTGGCTCGGCGCGATCCCCGCATGGTTCCCATCGGGTACGGAAAGTTCGTTCGCGCGGACCGCGTGTTCGCGCTCGTGCCGATCGAGGGCGACGAACGCGGGGAGGGGCGCCGCACCTACGTGCACGTGGACGGCCTCGCGCAACCCCTGATCGCGTCGCGGTCAGAACGCGCGATCCTGGCCGACGTGGAAGCCGCGCTGGCCGAGGCGGCGGGCGTGCCGCGCCGGACGAGTTCGCGTTCGCGCGCGGGCGAGACGCTCTTCTGATGCTCGCCGTCCTGTACGACATCCACGGCAACCTGCCGGCGCTCGAGGCGGTGCTCGAAGACGCCCGCGATGCGGGCGCCGCCCGCTACATGCTCGGCGGCGACTACACGGCGCTCGGCGGCTGGCCGCTCGAGGTGCTCGCCGTGCTTCGGGAGCTGCCGGACGCCCACTGGATCCGCGGTAACTGGGAACGCTGGCTTGCCTCCCCCGGCGATGTTCCGGACCTGCCCTTCCTGCAGGAGGCCGCGAAATGGACGCGGGGGATGCTCGACGACGAGACCATCGCGGAGCTCTCGCGCCTGCCGCAGACGACGACGCTCGACGGCACGCGCTTCTCCCACGGCTCGCCGATCTCCGACATGCGGAGCTTCCTGCCGGAGCCCGCGGACGACGAGGAGGAGCTGATCGACGGCGCGCAGGAGCGGCGCCTCGTGTTCGGCCACACGCACGTGCAGTTCCGGCGGCAGGGGCCGGGGGAGGTGGACCTGGTGAACCCGGGAAGCGTGGGCATGCCGTTCGACGGCGATCCCCGCGCGGCCTACGCGCTCGTGAGCGGCCGGCGCGAGCTCGAGCTGCGCCGGGTGCCCTACGACCATGAGGCCGCGGCCGCCGAGGTGCGCCGGCGCATGCCGGACTTCGCCGACGACGTGGCTGAGCGGCTCACCACCGCGCTCCCGCCAGAACAGTGAAATACGGCGCCGCCATCTTCGCCACCGACTACTCGGTCGACCCGGCCCGCTTCGCTCAGATGGCGGAGGAGCGCGGCTACGACTCCGTCTTCTTTCCCGAGCACACGCACATCCCGGCCAGCCGCGACACGCCCTACCCGGGCGGCGGCGACCTGCCGGAGCAGTACTGGCACACGCACGACCTGTTCGTGTCGCTCATGGCCGCGGCGGCCGCCACCGAGCGCGTGAAGATCGGCAGCGGCATCTGCCTCGTAACCGAGCGCGACCCGATCGTCACGGCGAAAGAGGTGGCGAGCGTGGACGTACTCTCCGGCGGGCGGATGATCTTCGGGATCGGCGCCGGCTGGAACCTGGAGGAGCTGCGAAACCATGGCACCGATCCGTCCACGCGCTTCCGGCTCATGCGGGAGCGCGTGGAGGCCATGAAGGCGATCTGGACCGAGGACGAGGCCGAGTACCACGGCGAGCTGGTGGACTTCGGGCCGATCTGGTCGTGGCCCAAGCCGCTCCAGAAGCCGCATCCGCCGGTGATGATCGGAGGGATGGGCAGGCGCGTGGTGGAGCGCGTGCTCGCCTACGGCGACGGCTGGTTCCCGCAACCCGGGCGGCTGCCGCACGAAGAGTTCATGGGGCGGCTCGAGGAGCTTCGACGCGCCTGCCAGAACGCGGGGCGGGAGCTTCCCGAGGTCACGGCATTTGGGGCGAAACCCGATCCCGCCCTGATCGAGGACTATGCTGCCGCAGGCGTCACACGGACTGTCTTCTGGCTTCCTTCGGTTCGGGAAGACGAGTTGTCGGGAAGCTTTGACAGGATCGCGGCGCGCATCGAACCAAGCCCAGGAGGGAACTGAGCCACATGGCACGCCTGTCGCAGGTCTTCCTGCCGCGAGACCGCGAGTTCTTCGACCTCTTCGAGGAGGCCGGCGGCAACATCAAACGCGCCGCGGAGCTGCTCGAGCAGATGCTCCAGCACTTCCCCGAGGCCAGCGAGCTCGCGCGCGAGATCCTCATCTGCGAGCAGCATGGCGACCGGATCACGCACGACATCGTCCAGCGGCTCAACAACACGTTCGTCACGCCGATCGACCGTGAGGACATTCTCGCGCTCGCGTCAGCGATGGACGACATCGTGGACTACATCGAGGAGGTCGCGGACTTCCTCGGGCTCTACAAGATCGAGGCGCCGATGGAGCACGCGCAGAAGATGGCGAAGGTGCTGGTGCTCGCGTGCACGCAGATCTGCGAGGCCATGCCGAGGCTTCGCGGTTTCAAGGACATCTCGCACTACACCGTTGAGGTCAACCGGCTCGAGAACGACGGCGACCGGCTGTCGCGGGAGGCGCTCGCCGCGCTGTTCGACGACGGGATCGACCCGATGGTCGTGATCCGCTGGAAGGACATCTACGAGCGCCTCGAGGAAGCCATCGACGCCACTGAGAAGGTGGCGTACACGCTCGAGGGAATCGTCCTCAAGAACGCCTGATGGGCAGCGACGTCGTCTTCGTCATCGTCGTGGTCACGGCTCTTGCCTTCGACTTCACGAACGGCTTTCACGACACCGCCACGGCCGTCGCCACGTCGATCTCCACGCGCGCGATGTCGCCGCGGCTCGCCGTGACAATGGCGGCGCTGCTGAACTTCGCCGGCGCGTTCATCTCCCTGAAGGTGGCGGCCACGGTTGGCAGCGGCATCGTCGAGTCGAGCGCCGTCACGCCCACGATCGTGTTCGCGGGGCTCATCGGCGCGATCGCCTGGAACCTCATCACCTGGTACTTCGGCCTGCCCTCCAGCTCGTCGCACGCGCTGATCGGCGGCCTCGTGGGCGCCGTGATCGCGGGCAGCGGCACCGGCAACGTGATCGCCAGCGGCCTCGTGGGCAAGGTGATCATTCCGGCGATCATCGCTCCGGTGCTCGCATTCCTCGTCGCGGTCATCGGGATCCTGGTGGTCTACCGCGTCGTGGCCGCGCTCCGGCCCGGGCCTGTCACGAACGGCTTCAAGCTCGGACAGATCGCGTCCGGCGGCCTGCTCGCGCTCGCGCACGGCACGAACGACGCGCAGAAGACCATGGGAGTGATCACGCTCGCGCTGATCGCGCACGGCGACATCTCGCCGAACAACTTCCACGTGCCCGAGTGGGTTGTGATCTCCGCCGCGAGCGCGATCGCGCTGGGCACCTACACGGGCGGCTGGCGCATCATCCGGACCGTCGGCAGCCGAATCATCAAGATGGACAGCGCGCAGGGCTTCTCCTCCCAGGGCGCGGGCGCGGCGGTGATCCTCGCGGCTTCGCACTACGGCTATCCGCTGTCCACCACGCACGTGATCTCGGGCGGGGTGATGGGCGCCGGGGCCGCCAAGCGGCTGTCCGCGGTGCGCTGGGGCGTGGCGGGCAACATCGTCGCGGCCTGGATCCTCACGATTCCGGCCGCCGGCCTGATGGGCGCGCTCACCTACGGCATCACGCGCATCTTCGGAACGGGCGCGGCGGGGCCGCTGGTGGTGTCGATCGCGCTGCTGCTCGCGATCGTCGCCGTGTTCGCGCGGCGGCTGCAGCGGGGCCCGGCACTCACCGCGGAGTCCGCGTGATGCTTGCGTTCGCCGATCAGCTCGTCGACTGGGCGGCGCTTGGCAAGGTGGTGGTCGCGGCGCTCGTGGCGGGCATCGGAGTGACTGCCGCGTTCTCCCTCGCGGTGCTCGGCGCCACCCGCTCTGTGGAGATGCGGCGCGCCAACCGCGGTGCGGAGGCGAGCGGGTTTGCGGTGCTCGGGGTGCTGGCGGCCGCCGCGTGCGTCGGCGCCATCGTGGTCGGCATCATCGTGATGTCGTCGAAGTAGCGCGCGCGTCACGCGAGCGAGACGAGGCGCTCGAGGTCGCTCTCGTCGTTCCACGCGCCCACGGATGCGCGCACGAGCCCGGTGCCCGGGATGAAGCGCACCACCACGTCCTGCTCGCTCATCCTCGTCGCGGTCGCCTCGCAGTCGTCGTCGCGCCATGAGACGAGCGTGGAACGGCCGCGCGGCTGCACCTCGCGGCCGCGCTCGGCGAGCATCTGCACGAGCTTCTCCGCGAGCGTGGCCGCCCGCTCATGCACCCACTCCCAGCCGGCCTCGGCGAGGAGCTCGAGTGCGCTCACCGACCACGCTCCGGAGGAGCTGGCCAGCAGGCCGAGGTCGAGCCTCCGCGCATCTGGCTGCAGCGGCGACTCGAGCACGTTCGAGGTGTCAGCGATCGTGCTGTAGCCAAACCAGCGCGGCTCGATCTCCTCGAGCCGGTCCTTGTTGACGTACACGCAGCCCGTGCCGTCCGGTCCGCACAGCCACTTCTGGCCCGACGCGGCGTAGAAGTCACAGCCAAGTTCGCGCGGATGGGTCGGCACCGCGCCGATCCCCTGAGCGCCGTCGAGCAGGACCGGCACGCCCGTCTCGCGCAGCGCGGCGGAGTCGACGACCTGCCCGTTCACCCACGACACGTGCGAGGTCGCAACAAGGCGCGTGCTGCTCGTCACCGCGTTCGCAAGCTCGGCAAACGGCGCCTGCCTGATGATGATTCCGCACCGCTTGCGGGCCGCCGCGAGCGGGGCCAGCAGGCCGGGATGCTCCTCGTCGCTCGTCAGTACCTCGTCGCCGGCCCCCAGGTCGAGCCCGCCGAGCACGATGTTCACGCCGTCCGTGGTGGAGTGGGTGAGGCCGACCTCCTCGGGGGCGCAGTCAAGAAGCGCGGCCAGCAGCTCTCGCCGGCGCTGCATCAGGCCCATGATCCCTTCGAAGTGCTGCCGTCCCGAGCGGCCGTTCTGGAGTTCGTGCCGCATGCGCTCCTGAGCCGCCTCAATGGCGCGCCTCGGCACGGGACCGTCGGTCCCGGCGTTCAGATAGGCCCGCCGTTCGAAGACGGGGAACTCGGCTCGGAAGGCGGCTGGGTCCATCGCGAGGGCGCATGTTAGGTTGCAGGGCGTGATCGTCGAGCGCTCGATGCACCCGGACTGGCTCTCCAACGCCTACGTGGTCGCGGACGAGCCGGGCGGTTTCGCGGTGATCATCGACTCGGGCGGCCCCTCGGCTCCTCTGATCGAGATGATCGATCGCAACGGCATCGCGCCGCGGTACCTGCTGCTCACGCACCACCACGGCGATCACGTGGCGGAGAACCACGTGTACAAGGAGCGCTACGACGTCGAGATTCTCGCTGACCCGGTGGAGTCCGCGGAGCTGATGGACGTGGACCGCAACATCATGGGCGGCGAGACGCTCAAGGTCGGCGGCCTGCACATCCAGGCGATCTCCACCCCGGGTCACACCGCCGGGATGCTCTCTTTCCTGATCAACGACGAAGAGGTCTTCACAGGCGACACGCTGTTCAAGGGCTCGGTCGGCGGCGTGCGAGCGCCGGGCTCGACGACCTTCGAGGACCTCAAGCACTCGATCATGGACGTGCTGATGAAGCTGCGGCCGGAGGTCGTGATCCGTCCGGGACACACCGATCCCACGACCATCGGCGAGGAGTGGGAGAACAACGCGTTCATCCGCGTCTGGCGCGGCCTCGACGAGGAGTCGGATGAGAGGTGCACCGTCGAGGGCGAGCCGGCCACCCTGGTGCTCTGGGCTCCCGACTACGACGGTGGCCACAAGGCCTGGGTCCGCTGGGAGAACGGCAAGGACGACATCGTGCCGGGCTCCCGCGTGCAGCGCGGCTAGCGCGCTGAGCGGCGCGCGCAGTGCGCGCGGGCAGGCCTCCGGCGGCGGCCTATTCCCTTTTGAGATGGTCCCAACTTGGGACCAGTCCGCCACGCCTAGCGGGAGTGGGCGGACGTGGTCGATCGAAGCGCTGATTGTCAGCGTTCGGGTCAACCACGTCGCGCGCGGCGCTGGGACTGGGCTCCCTATTCGGGATCGTCCCAACTTGGGACCAGTGCGAAGGGAGAATCGGGTGCGAGCTCTCGGGCGGGCCCGCGTCAGCCGCACACCGGCCAGGGCGAGGTGCCGATGGCGCGCGGGTTGCCGTGCGACTCGCGCTGCCACAGAGAACGCGCGGCGGCTCCTCGCTAGTTTCCAGTCCTCATGAAGGTCTCGCTTCCCGACGGCAAGGAGCTCGAGCTCCAGGACGGCGCCACCGGCGCGGATGCCGCGCGCGCGATCGGGGAGGGGCTGGCGCGCGCCGCGCTGGCCGTGAAGGTGGACGGGCAGCTGCGCGATCTCTCGGCCTCGCTCGAAGACGGCGAGCCGATCGAAATCGTGACCGACCGCAGCCCGGACGCCCTCGACCTGCTCCGCCACGACACCGCTCACGTGCTCGCCGAGGCGGTGCTCGAGCTCTATCCCGGCACGCAGGTGACCATCGGCCCGCCGATCGAGGACGGCTTCTATTACGACTTCGACTTCCCGGACGGCGTGAAGATCTCGGACGCCGACTTCGAGCGCATCGAGCAGAAGATGCGCGAGCACATCAAGGCGGACGAGCCGTTCGAGCGCACGGAGGTGAGCGCCGAGGAGGCGATCGAGCGCTTCAAGAAGGAAGGGCAGGACTACAAGGTCGAGCTGATCGAGGACCTGGGGGAGCCGACCGTGTCCCTGTACAGGAACGGCCCCTTCACCGACCTCTGCCGCGGCCCGCACGGCCCGAGCACCAAGCGCATCAAAGCCTTCAAGCTGATGTCAACCGCCGGCGCGTACTGGCGAGGCGACTCGAATAGGCCGATGCTCACCCGCATCTACGGCACGGCGTTCTTCTCGAAGGACGATCTCGACGCCCACCTCGAGCGCCTCGAGCAGGCCCGCGCCCGCGATCACCGCAAGCTCGGCAGGGAGCTCGGCCTGTTCATGTTCAGCGAGCTCGCGCCCGGCTTTCCGTTCTGGCAGCCGGCGGGCACCCACGTGTGGAACGAGCTCACCGAGCTGTGGCGGACCGAGAACGTCGCGCGCGGCTACACCGAGGTGCGCACGCCGATCCTCTACGACGTCGACCTCTGGAAGCAGTCCGGCCACTGGGACAAGTTCCGCGACAACATGTACTTCACGGACGTGGAGGGCAAGCCGATGGGCCTCAAGCCCATGAACTGCCCGGCGCACATCCAGATCTACAAGGAGGAGCGCCGCTCCTACCGCGACCTGCCCGTGCGCTACGCCGAGCAAGGCCTCGTGCACCGTCACGAGCCGAGCGGCACCCTGCACGGCCTGTTGCGCGTGCGCTCGATCACGCAGGACGACGCCCACATCTTCTGCACCGAGGAGCAGATCCAGGACGAGGTGATCGCCTGCCTCGACTTCGGCTTCTTCTTCTACGACCTGTTCGGCTTCGAGCCGCGGCTCGAGCTGTCCACCCGCCCGGACAACCGCCTGGGCTCGGACGAGATGTGGGACGCGGCGGAGGCGGCGCTCGAGGGGGCACTCAAGGCCAGGGGGCTCGAGTACGAGCTGAACGAGGGCGACGGCGCCTTCTACGGGCCCAAGATCGACCTCCACATGACCGACTCGATCGGCCGCTCGTGGCAGCTCGGCACCGTGCAGCTCGACTACCAGATGCCCGAGCGCTTCGAGCTCGAGTACACGGGCGCCGACAACGCGGAGCACCGTCCGGTGATGATCCACCGCGCGCTGCTCGGCTCGTTCGAGCGCTTCATCGGCATCCTCATCGAGCACTACGCCGGCGAGTTCCCGCTCTGGCTGTCGCCGGTGCAGGCGCTGATCCTTCCGATCGCCGACCGCCACGAGGACTATGCGAGGAAGGTGGCCGCGCAGCTGGAAGGCCTGCGCGTGCAGGTGGACGACCGCACCGAGTCGGTGGGGAAGAAGATCCGCGAGGGCGAGCTGCGGAAGGTGCCGTACATGCTCGTGGTGGGCGACAACGAGGCCGAAGCGGGGCAGGTGTCCGTGCGCCGCCACCGCGAGGGCGACCTCGGCGCGATGGGAGTTGAGGAGTTCGCCGCCCGCGCGCGCGAGGAGATCGCCCGAAGGGCCTAAACGAGGTGGCGGTAGTGGACACGCCGTCGCACGGCTATACTCGCCAGCCTGTCAATCGTCCGGTCTATTTGCCTTTGACGTCTAGCTCGCTCCAGTCTTAGTGCCGATCCCTCGCAGGTTCGATCGGCGCCCGCCTGAGCGGGATCAAACGCGTATCAACGAGCGCATCCGCGTGCCCGAGGTGCGGCTCATCGGCGACGACGGCCAGCAGGTGGGCGTGGTCAAGACCGACCAGGCGCTCCGCTACGCGCAGGAGCGCGATCTGGACCTCGTGGAGGTGGCTCCCGAGGCGCGCCCGCCGGTGGTTCGGGTACTCGACTACTCGAAGTACAAGTACGAGCAGGAGCAGAAGGCCAAGGCCGCCCGTAGGCATCAGAAGCAGATCACGATCCGCGAGATCAAGCTGCGGCCGAAGATCGCCACCGCCGACTACGAGACGAAGAAGGGCCACGTGCGCCGCTTCCTCGGCAACCAGGACAAGGTCAAGATCACGATCATGTTCCGCGGCCGCGAGACCACTCATCCGGAGCGGGGTGAGCAGCTGCTCATGCGGCTCGCGGAGGACGTGGCGGACCTCGGCGCGATCGAGCAGCGGCCCAACCTGGACGGCCGCAACATGACGATGGTCCTCGGGCCCGTGAAGCAGAAGGAGGCCGCCGATGGCGACTCCGAGCACAAGCGGGATTCGGGCAGCGGCAAGGACAGCCGCCGCAACCGGGCCGCGGCCGCCGCCGCAGAGGGCGAACAACCCGCCGCGCCGCAGCCCGCCGCGCCCCCCGCGGAAGAAGAAATTCGCCGCTCTGCTTGAATAGGGCCCTCGCATGCCCAAGATGAAGACCCATTCGGGCGCCAAGAAGCGCTTCAAGATCACTGCCAACGGCAAGGTCCGCGGCCGTCACGCCATGACCTCGCACATCCTCGGTAAGAAGAGCGCCAAGCGCAAGCGCCGCCTCGAGAAGGACGTGATCCTCTCGAACCACGACGCGCCGCGCGTGAAGGAGCTGCTCCGCAAATGAGCCGGGTCAAGCGCTCAGTCCACGCACGCAAGAAGCGCCGGGCCACGCTCGAGCGCACCAAGGGCTTCCGCGGCGAGGCTCATTCGAGCTATCGCCGGGCGAAGGAGGCCCTGCTCAAGGCCGACAGCTACGCGTACCGCGACCGGCGCAACAAGAAGCGCGACTTCCGCCGCCTCTGGATCACCCGCATCAACGCCGCCGCCCGCCGCGAGGGCATGACGTACGGCCAGTTCATGCACGGCCTGCGGCTCGCCGAGATCGAGCTCGACCGCAAGATCCTCGCGGACATCGCAGTCCGCGATCCCGAGACGTTCCGACGCTTTGCCGAGCGCGCCCGGGAGGCGGCCGCTGCCTGATCGCAGCAGGACCGCACGAACCACTCCCAGGGCGCCCAGAGAGGCGCCTTTTTTTGTGATTACGTCAGGACAGAACGAACAGCTCAAGACGATCCGGAAGCTTCACGAGAAGAAGCACCGGGAGCGCCTCGGCATGTTCGTGGCCGAAGGGGAGGATCTCGTGGCGGCGGCAGCTGCCGCTGGCTGGGAAGCGGAGATCCTGCTGGTTGCCGGAGAGGATGTGGAGCCCGAGCTGCTCGACGCCGTCAGCTCGCTTGGGTCCGGCACCCGGGTGGTTGGCGTCTACGAGCAGAAGTGGACGTCGATTGGTGGCGACCTCTCGGTGTATCTACATGCCGTCCATGACCCCGGGAATGTGGGCGCCGTGATCCGCTCCGCACACGCGCTGTGTGATGGCCCCGTGGTGCTCGGGCCGGACTGCGCCGATCCCTGGTCGCCCAAGGCGGTGCGGGCGAGCATGGGATCGGTGTTCGCGCGCCCGCCCGCGCGAGCGCAGTTCGGCGAGCTGCCGGGCATGACGATCGCCCTCGAGCGGGGCGCCGGCCTGGCGCTCGCCCAGGTGGAGGCATCGGCGCCCGCGGTGATCTGCCTCGGCGCCGAGCGGGAAGGACTACCGCCGAGCGTGTCGGAAGAGGCGAGCGTGCGCGCTGAGATCCCGCTTCGACCTGACGGTCCCGACTCGCTCAACGTCGCGATGGCCGCGACGGTGGCGCTCTACGACCTCAGCAATAGGATGGCCGCCCATGGCTGACCTCGAAGCCCTGCGCGAAGAGGCCGAGTCCGCGATCGCGAGCGCGGCCTCGGCGGCCGAGCTCGAGGAGCTGCGGGTGCGCTACCTCGGCCGCAAGGCAGTCCTCACGCAGACGCTGCGCGGAATCGGCGAGCTCCCGCCGGAGGAGCGCGGACCGGTGGGGAAGGCCGCCAACGCCGTGCGGGCCCGCCTCGAACAGCTGCTCGAGCGCCGCACGACGGAGCTCGAGGCGAGCGAGCTCGACTCCCGCCTGGCGGCCGACCGCATCGACGTCACCCTGCCGGGCCACCCGCCGAGCCCCGCGGGCCACCTGCACATCGTCAGCCAGACGCGGCGCGAGATGGAGGACATCTTCATCGGCCTCGGCTTCAACGTGGTCGAGGGCCCTGAGGTGGAGTTCGACTACTACAGCTTCACCACGCTCAACATCCCGCCGAACCATCCGGCGCGGGACCTGCAGGACACGTTCTACCTATCGCCCGACGTGGTGCTGCGCCCGCACACCTCGCCGATGCAGACGCGCTCGATGGAGCTCCAACGTCCGCCCATCTACATCGTTGTGCCAGGTCGGGTGTACCGGCGCGACTCGGACGCGAGCCACACGCCGATGTTCCACCAGCTCGAGGGCCTGGCGGTGGACGAGGACATCACGCTCGCGGATCTGCGCGGCGTTCTGCTCGAGTTCGCGCGCGCGATGTTCGGACCTGACCGGGAGGTGCGGCTGCGCTCCGGTTACTTCCCGTTCACCGAGCCGAGCGTGGAGGTGGACATCTCCTGCTTCAACTGCGGGGGCACCGGCTGGATCGGCTCGCAGAGGGACTCGCTCTGCAAGGGCTCGGGCTGGATCGAGATCCTCGGCTCCGGAATGGTCGACCCCAACGTCTACGGCTTCGTGTCCGAGATGGGCTACCACCACGAGCACGTGTCCGGCTTCGCGTTCGGGATGGGCATCGACCGCATCGCGATGCTCAAGTACGGCATCCCGGACCTTCGCCTGATGTTCGAGAACGACATGCGGTTCCTGGAACAGTTCTGATGAGGGTTCCGCTTTCCTGGCTGCGCGCCTATTGCGATCCCGGACTCCCAACCGGCGAACTCGCGGAGCGGCTTGCGTCTATCGGGCTTCAGCCCGAGCGGATCGATCGGGTTGGGGTGGGGGATGTGTCCGCTTTCGTCGTCGGTCGCGTGCTGTCGTGCGAGAAGCATCCGGACGCCGACCGGCTGTCGGTGTGCATGGTCGACGACGGCTCCGGTGAGGAGCGGCAGATCGTCTGTGGCGCCCCCAACGTGGCGGCGGGGCAGACCGTGGCGGTGGCGCGGCCGGGGGCCGTGATGCCGGACGGCCAGACGCTCGGCGAGGCGAAGCTCCGAGGAGTGAAGTCGAGCGGCATGATCCTGGCCGAGGACGAGGTGGGAATCAGCCAGGACCACGCCGAGACGATGGTCCTGCCGGACGACCTCGCGCCGGGCACGCCGCTCACCGAGGCGCTCGTGATCGAGGACGAGGTGCTCGACCTCGAGGTGAATCCCAACCGCCCGGACGCGCTCTCGGTGTACGGGGTGGCGCGCGACGTGCACGCGTTCACGAGGGCACCGCTGGCCGAGGACCCCACGGCGCGGGATGCCGAGCCATCCGGCTCGGACAGCGCCGACGACCACGTGACCATCACGATCGACCCCGAGATCTGCCTGCGCTTCACGGCGCGCGTGTTCGAGGACGTGAAGGTCGGGCCGTCGCCGCTGTGGCTCAAGCAGCGCCTAACGGCGGCAGGCCAGCGGCCGATCTCGAACGTCGTCGACATCACAAACT
This sequence comes from Thermoleophilaceae bacterium, assembly GCA_036378175.1. Taxonomy (GTDB): domain Bacteria; phylum Actinomycetota; class Thermoleophilia; order Solirubrobacterales; family Thermoleophilaceae; genus JAICJR01. The sequence goes on along the minus strand of DASUWY010000018.1, from coordinate 2,817 downwards.
ACGTGTTGCTGGCCACCGGCCAGCCGCTGCACTCGTTCGACCTCGACAGGGTGCGCGGCGGGCGCATCGACGTGAGACGGGCGCACGACGGTGAGAAGATGACCACGCTCGACGACGTGGAGCGCACCTTCGACTCGAGCATGGCCCTCGTGTGCGACGCGGAGGGCCCGTCCGGCATCGGAGGCGTGATGGGCGGCCAGATCTCGGAGGTGTCGGACTCCACGACGCGCGTGCTGATGGAGGCGGCCACCTGGGTCGGGCCGAACATCCTGCAGACGTCGAAGAAGCTCGCCCTGCGGAGCGAGGCCAGCGCGCGCTTCGAGAAGCAGCTTCACCCGGACCTGGCGATCGCGGCGCAGCGGCTGGCGGCGCGCCTGATGGTGGAGCTGTGCGGGGCACGGCTCGTTCCGGGGACGGTCGACGTGTACCCGCATCCCGTCGCCCCGCGGGTGGTGGAGCTCCGCTACGAGCGCATCGAGCGGCTGCTCGGGGACCGCATCCCGGAGGACGAGGTGGCGGCGATCCTCGAGCGCCTGGGCTTCGAGCTGTGCGACGCCGGCGAGGGCGCCTGGCACGTGACGGTGCCGTACTGGCGCGACGGGGACGTTCAGCGCGAGGCGGACCTCATCGAGGAGGTGGGCCGCATCCACGGGCTCGACAGCCTCCCGGCGACGCTGCCCGAGCGCGCGCAGGCGGTGGGACGCCTCACCCCGGAGCAGCGGCTGCGCCGACTCGTGGAGGACGCCCTGCGCGACCGCGGCCTCAGCGAGGCGATCTCGTGGAGCTTCACCCGGCCCGAGGCGATGGAGCAGCTGCGTCTGGGCGATGTGCCGCTGCTGCGGATCGACAACCCGCTGAGCGAGGACCAGAGGGTCATGCGGCCGCTGCTCCTGCCTGGCCTGCTCGACAGCGCGGCGCACAACGCCGCGCGGGGGCGCGGCACGCTCGCGCTGTTCGAGTCCGCGCACGTGTACCGGCCGGCGGGCAACCTCTCGTCAAACGGGGACAAGCCGCAGCAGGGCACCACGCCCGCCATGGAGCGCCACCACATCGGCGCGCTCATGCTCGGCGGGGGCGGCTTCCGCGCGCTCAAGGGGATCCTCGAGGGCGTGCTCGAGACCGCCGGCGCTGAATGGTGGGTGGAGCCTGCCGAGCGTCCCTTCCTGCACCCGGGCCGGAGCGCCAGCATCCTCGCGGGCGACGAGCGCAAGCTCGGCTGGATCGGCGAGCTGCATCCGATGGTGCTGGCCGAGTGGGATCTGAGCGGCACCTGCACGGCGTTCGAGATCGACTTCGACCTGCTCGCGGAGATCGTGCCAGACGCGCGCCAGTACGAGCCGATCTCGCCGTTCCCGGCCGTGATCCAGGACATCGCCGTGGTGGTTGACGACGACGTGCTCGCTGGAGTGGTCCACGCGACGGTGGCGGAGGCGGGCGGGGACCTGCTCGAGCGCGTGACGCTGTTCGACGAGTATCGCGGCGAGCAGGTTGGCGAGGGCAAGAAGTCGCTGGCGCTGCGGCTCGAGTTCCGCGCACCCGATCGCACCCTCACGGACGAGGAGGTGGCTGAGCGCCGGGAGGCGATCGAGCGCGAGCTCGGGGAGCTGGGAGGCCGGCTTCGTGGCTAGGGTCGCGGTATGTGGAGCGGCGGGCTTCGCCGGCGCGCTGTGCGCCGCGATCGTGCAGCGCCACCCCGAGCTCGAGCTCACGCACGTCACCGCGCGCAGCGACGCCGGCAGGCGCCATGACGAGCTCTACCCGCGCTACCGGGTGTCGCTCGAGATGCACGAGTTCGACGCCGACGCGGTGGCCGAGGCGGCCGACGCCGCGCTCGTGGCATACCCGCACGGCGCCTCTGCTCCCGCGGTGAAGGCGCTGCGCGAGCGCGGTGTGAAGGTGGTGGACCTGTCGGCGGACTTCCGCCTCGAGCAGGGCCGCTACGAGAGCTACTACCAGCCGCACGGTGCGCCGGAGCTGCTCGAGGAGGCGGTGTACGGGCTCACCGAGCTGCACCGCGACGCGATCCGGGAGGCCGAGCTCGTGGCCGCGCCCGGCTGCTATCCCACGGCTGCGATCCTCGCGCTCCATCCGCTTCGCGAGCTGATGCGCGACGCGATCGTGGACGCGAAGTCCGGCGTGTCCGGCGCGGGCCGGGAGGCCACGGGCACGACGCACTTCGTGTCGGTGGACGAGAACGTGAACGCCTACAAGGTCGAGGGCCACCGGCACCGCGCCGAGCTCGAGCAGGAACTGGGGGAGCACGCGCCGATCACCTTCACTCCGCATCTGGTGCCGCTCGACCAGGGCCTGCTCGCGAGCTGCTACGTGAGCACGGACAACGGCATGACCGCCGAGCAGGTGCGCGGTCTGTTCGAGGACGAGTACGGCCACGAGCCGTTCGTGGAGCTGGCCGATTCGCCGCCGGGAGTGCGCGACGTGCGCGACACGAACATGTGCCGGATCCACGCGACCGTCGAGCCCGCGACGGGTCGGGTGCTCGTGTTCGCCGCGATCGACAACCTCTGGAAGGGCGCGGCCGGGCAGGCCGTTCAGGACCTGAACCTGATGCTGGGCCTCGACGAGACGGCGGGGCTCCTGTGACCTTCTTCCGCTCGCGCTGGGTCGAACAGCCCCCTCACGTGCGGGAGCTCGAGCCGAACGGGCTGCCCGCCGGCTTCCGCGCCGCCGGGGTGGCTGCCGGGCTCAAGCCCGCCGGCCTCGATGTCGGTGTGCTCGTCTCGGACTCCGCTGACACCGTGTCCGCCGCGCGCTTCACCACCAACGCGCGCGTGGGCGCGCCCGTGATCGCCTCACGCG